>WFVK01000266.1 GCA_015491705.1 Nitrospirota bacterium
AGGGGCGGCACGGCATGGGCAGGAATATGCACGGCAGAAACGGCAGAGACCTCGTCATACCGGTGCCTGTAGGCACCCTTGTGAGGGATTCTGCCTCCGGTGAAGTCCTGTGCGACCTTACAGGAGACGGCCAGGAGTACATTGCTGCAAGAGGCGGCAGGGGAGGCGTGGGCAATGCACATTTCAAGAGCGCCACGAGGCAGGCGCCGAGATTTGCCCAGCCAGGCGAGCCGGGTGAAGAGAGGACACTCACGCTGGAGCTTAAGCTCCTGGCGGATGTGGGATTAATCGGCCTTCCGAATGCCGGGAAATCCACGCTCATCTCAGCGCTGTCCTCAGCCAGGCCCAGGATTGCGGATTACCCCTTTACCACCCTTGTGCCTGCCCTCGGAGTCGTCAGGTACGGGGACTTTAAAAGTTTTGTGATCGCCGACATACCGGGGCTGATACAGGGCGCTCACAGGGGCGCGGGGCTCGGGTCCCGGTTTTTGCGCCATGTTGAAAGGACATCCGTACTTTTGCATCTCGTCGACATATCAGAGACGGCGGAGGGGGAACCGGTCGGCAATTTTGAAAAGATCAACAGAGAGCTTGAACTCTACAGTCCGGAACTGATAAAAAAGCCCCGGGCAGTGGCTGCGACAAAGCTCGACATAAAAGGCGACGGCAGGAGACTTGACAGCCTTGCACGATACTGTAAAGATAAACACTATGATTTTTTCCCGATATGCGCTGTTACCGGAGAGGGGTTGAAAGAACTGGTAATATACCTTGGTGAAAAGGTAGAGGAGTACAAAAACAGGCAGAGGCAGACAGCATGAGACGTCTGGTGATAAAAATAGGGAGCAATATCATCGCCTCGGCGGAGCAGGGGCTTAATACGAGGAGACTCCGGGCGCTCACGCGGGATATTGCGGGAATCACAGACAGGGGATACGAGGCGGTCATCGTCTCCTCCGGTGCAATCGCCGCAGGACTCAAAAAGCTCGATCTCAGGGAAAAGCCCAGGGATATCAGGCTCAAACAGGCCGCCGCCGCAATCGGGCAGTCGAGCCTGATGTGGGCATATGAGCAGCACTTTGCCGCCTTTCACAAGAAGGTCGCTCAGATACTCCTTACAAGGGACGATATCTCAAACCGCGGCAGGTATATCAACGCCAAAAACACGCTGTCCACCCTCCTGGGCTGCGGCGTGATCCCCCTGATAAACGAGAATGATCCTGTTGCCGTTGATGAGATAAAATTCGGGGACAATGACATGCTGGCGGCGCTTGCAGCAGGGCTTGTAGAGGCGGACATGCTGATTATACTCTCCGATGTCGAGGGGCTCTATACAAAGGACCCCCGGCGGAAAGGCGCAAGGCTTATCAAAACCGTGGAGAAGATCACCCCTGATATCGAGAAACTTGCGGGGGGCAGGGGCAGTGCGGTCAGTACGGGCGGCATGTATTCGAAGATACTCGCTGCGAGGCAGGCGGTCGATCACGGCATTCCCGTTGTCATCATGAGCGGCAAGAAAAGCGGCCTCATTGCAAAGCTGCTGGACGGGGGGGGGATCGGCACATATTTCAGCCCCAGGGAGCAGAGGCTCTCCTCCAGAAAAGGCTGGATAGCCTACGGCGTGAGGTCAAGGGGCGCCATTTATATTGATGACGGTGCCGTAAAGGCGCTGACAACCATGGGCAGAAGCCTTCTGCCGTCCGGCATCGTGAGGATCGAGGGAAACTTTGAGGTAGGCGATTACATAAGGTGCCTGAGTAAAGACGGCAGGAAAATCGCAAAGGGACTGACAAACTACTCTTCACGGGACCTTGAGCTTATCAGGGGCAGAAAGACCTCCGAGATAGAAAAGATACTGGGATATAAATATTCGGACGAGGTAATACACAGGGATAACCTGGTGGTGATTTGATTAACCGCGTGCCCGCCGTTCTTTCCTGCTGAAATCTATCACCCCTTTGATGAACTTATCTCTTGCACGGGCATTATAAAGCCCGGCCTCCTCTTCAACCGGGATCATGGGGAAATGCATCATAAACGCCCTGCTGAATATGCCCGCCGTCTTGCTGTTCCCCCCGCCGGAAGGGGAGTATACCTCCACCCCGCCGACGGAACAGCTCGGTGACCTGCTTTTGAAGATGAATCCGCAGAGATTCTCCCCCGACAGGGATTCAATCTTTTCCGCGATCCATTGCAGCATTCCATCCGTGTGATCCACACCTGTCATGACGGCGACAAGGCGGGGAGATGCAGGACTGCCCGTGAGACGCATCGGTTCCCTCGGCACGGGAAGGCCGTATTCCACCTCGGGACAGACAGGGATCAACTGAAAGTATTTCCCCAGCGCATCTATGAGGGCGCGGTCCCGCCTGTCTTCACCGTCATAGCGGACCGGATGTCCGAGGAGGCAGGAGCTTATGCCGATTTTGATCCTGCCAGCCATTCAGCCGAACCTGTAGTGTTTTTTCACATCCTTGCGGATTTTCCACGTGCACGACATGCCCGCGGGAAATGTCACCAGATCCCCTTTGCCGATCTCGACCGGTTCGCCGCCTTCAGGCGTGACAACCACATCTCCCTCCAGGAAATAACAGGTCTCCGTGCTGTCATATGTCCAGGGGAATTCAGAGGCCTCTTTTGTCCATACAGGCCAGCCGAATACGCCCTGCTTTTTCAGATATTCTTCATCCGGGTTGCGTTGAATCCTGATTTCACTCATGTTTCCTCCTCCGTGAACCCTGCAGTTGCATTAAACCATGCCCCGCCCCTTTATGCCACATCAAGGTTTATGTGAATGATATTGCAGCACCGCCCTCAGGAGCGAGGCACTGTGTCCCAACTGTATGTAAGCCTCCTGTTTCGTCATTATCCGGCCTTCTTTCTTAAGCTTAAGCCCCAGGCGCCGGGATATGCCGGCGACCCTTGCAATCTCTACTGCAAGGTCTTTTTCAAAGTGGCCGGGCCTGAGTTTAACGGGATACATGTATCTCTTGATCCCGGCGGTATTCGTTAAAACCTCTTTCTCAACCACTCCGTCATCAGCCGGATGATTCGCCCTGTTGAATTCATCATATGGGATATTATGAAGCGGCTGGGACAGGTCTGTAATGTAATGAACCGTAAAGGCTATGTGATACTCTGCATAGCGCCCCTTTTCACGGGCGGCTGCGTATTCCCTCAGGGAGGAGATGATGGCTCCGTAGAGATGCCCCTCCCTGTCCCCCGGCATGTTATATCTCTGAGCCTGGCTCAGGACCATCCCGGGTGTAACCCCGGCATTGCCGGGGTTGTTAAAAAAGTGGTTATAAGACTCAATGGAGCCCGCCTTGATTTTTGTGATATCCGCTGCAGCGGCATTGTACCATTGTCTGTATCCCGCGGCCTTTGCAACGGCAAGATGGGTTTCAGTGTACCATGCAGCGGCTGTCCCCGGATAAAGAAACGGGAGCAGGAGGAGAAGGCCGGCGATTGAACCGTTTGAAAATTTCCTCATATCAGCAGACACTCTGCGGCAAGCGCTCCGGATAAAACAACTACCTGTATTTTTTTATTATTCCGGCTGTCCTGTACTGACTGTCTCCCGAGGGTTCCACGCGTATAACCTCGACGACAGCCTTCATCGGATCGAATTTGAGGCTTTTTGTGTCAATAACGACTTCGATGGCCTTTCCCTCCGGCAGGGCACGTTCAGTGACGAACTGGATGCCGGTATGGCTCAGGTTCCTGCATTGTCCCTTGTATGTTCCATTTTCCCCCGCTATCGTATAGGTCAGTTCAGCATCAACCTTCAAACGGCAGAAAAGTCTTTTCTCATCGTAATGTTGCTCCAAAGCCAAGGTGCACACCTCCTTTTTCAGGGAATAATTTTTTAAAAAAACGGGATTTGTAACCGGTATTATTTTATTTTATCATATATGGGCAGTTCACTGTGAAAAATCTGCACGGGCTGAATGAAAACGCGGGAAGGCATCCGGCGGAACCTACTGAAGAGTTTTAAGTGCCTCCGTATATAACGGAGGGGGGTCCATGATCTCCAGACCCACGCTGTTTGTGTAACCATGGGGCGGGGTACGGTATGACCACTTCACCCTGCACGACAGGTTTAATTTTTCCCCTGACGGGAACCGGAACTTCAACTCAAACGGTGTATCGGACTTAAAATCCACCTGGGGGTTGGCTTGAGCGATTGTAATATATGCGCCCTCTTCCGAAAGATTCTCTATAAAACACGCATACCGTGTCCCCCCGGCAATCAGCTCGGCCTGCAGGGTAACGATTTTTCTTTTATAGCGCCTTGCTTCCATCCTTATGTCTTTATTTACGGCTTAGAAAACACCTTTGCACATCCGGCATCTCTTTTCGCCACCCGGCAATATCAGGATTATGCTGAAAGCCCGGGGCCTGTATATAGTTTAGCATCACTGAGATAAATGTCAAGAAACAACAAACTGTGTTCAGGTTTTAGTATATAATGCCGTTATAACAGTTATCGTACGGTGTGAGTCGTTATTGGCGCTACGCCGGGAATCATGTCCTCCCTGATCCCGGACCGGCCGGAATGACGATATTTAGACCGGGCAAGGACCATGAGCCACCTGAGGTTGTTTATTACATTGCTGACCGCCGTTGCCGTCTCGGGCGCAGGCTGCTCCACCATCAGGATCCACAGCGGGGCCGAAGACCTTTCATCCATCAGGGCAGAGCAATCTTACGGCGTCAGGGTGAGAAGCGGTAATCTTGCACTGGATAAACTCATCTATGACATTGCATATGCGGAATTCGGCAGGCACCTGCCTGTTTCAGAGAACGGACAGTACACGGGCTTTATAGATATTGTCTTTGCAAGCGCATCTGAAACTGCCTTCAGTGGCGCCTCCGCAGGGTTTGCAGCCAACATGGCCTACGGCGACGGCTGGTTTACCGGTGATGAGGCGGCATGGATAAGCAGAGACAGCGCATATCCGGACAGCGGGATCGCCCCCGGCGGGATTTTTTCATGGCAGGAAAGCACAATGGTTGTAACCCTGAGGGATATAAGCAACAGGAAATTATGGAAAGCGGATTTTTACTACAGGGGGGGACGCGACCTTACCGCCCTGTACATCAAGACCGCGGACGATGCGGCAAGATTCTGCCTTGACAGGATTATAGAGGCGTTTGAGAAGGAATATGTACTCGGGCGCCCGGCATGGAATAAAGCAACCGGGGCAATGTCATCCGGCAGTACGGCGCTGGTCCTGAAAGGCGGGAAATCACCGGTTCAGGAGCCGCCTGTTCACAGTGCAAAGGGGATGGCACCGGGGGCCGCCTTGATCGTAAAAGACACGGGGCCCTTACCCCGGGAAATTCCCGTGTATAAAGCAAGGGGGGCAATGCCGGCGGTACCCGTGACACTTAAGAGCAGAAAAATCCTTTTCCGGAAGGCGCCGTCGCTGGGCCAAGGAGGCTATCCTGACACAGGGGATGATACGGATCAATAACGTTTTATAATGTTATAGTACATATCCCTTTGAACAGGTCTAAACCCGCATCCCCTTATGGCGCCTATTATATCATCAATGGAAACCCTGTATCTTACGCCTGCTGCAGCAACCACGTTTTCTTCAATCATGGTTGAACCGAAATCATTGGCCCCGAACCTGAGGGCCACCTGGGCCATTTTCAGACCCTGCGTAACCCAGGACGCCTGGATGTTCGGGACATTGTCGAGATAGAGCCTTGAAAGGGCGAGGACCCTGAGATACTCGACCCCGGTTGCGGCGTGCAGGTCGGGACCGGCTTTTCCGGCAGGCGGTATTCTTTTTAACCCCTCAGCCGCCAGTTCCGTATTCCCCGGCTGAAAAGTCCACGGGATAAACGCGGTGAAACCGCCCGTCTTATCCTGCAGCCTCCGGATTGCATCAAGGTGACCTATGATATCCTCCGGGCCTTCCACACTGCCGAACATCATGGTCGCCGTTGTCTTCATGCCCAGCCGGTGGGCTTCCTCCATGACCTTCAGCCATTGTGCAGCGCCGATTTTTTCAGGGCTGACCCTTTTCCTGACCCTGTCGGAGAGGATTTCCGCTCCCCCGCCGGGAATGGAGTCAAGGCCGGCTTCCCTGAGAATCTGCAGCGTCTTTCTGACCGAAAACCCCGCCTTACCGGCTATGTAAGTAATCTCCGGCGGTGAAAAGCCGTGCACATGAATACGGAATCTCTCTTTGATCGAGCGGAGCAGTTCCGTGTAATAATCAATGTTAAGGCCGGGATTCAGCCCCCCCTGGATAAGAATCTGCGTCCCGCCCAGTGAAACTGTTTTCCTGATCTTGCTGAAGAGACTCCTCCTGGAGATAACATATGCCTCCGGATCCTTTTCATCCCTGTAAAAGGCGCAGAACCTGCATTTGTTGATGCAGACATTCGTGTAATTGATATTCCGGTCTATGATAAAGCTGACGGTGCCCCCGGGATGCAGCATTTTCCTGAAGTTATCGGCCCTCATGCCGAGGGCGAGCAGATCGGAATCTTTCAGCAGCCGCAAGGCCTCTTTTCTTGTGAGGCGCGCGGGGGACTTTATATTTTTATTTGTCTTTGAGTTTTTTTTCATGCCCGTCTCTCTGTCGTTACATTCATTCTAACAAAAATCCGCCTTCTTTATGCATAAACGGGCAGGAGTGCCTGCCAGCGGTGTTTTTACGCAACCTCCCGGAGGGGGATGATGTTATGGGTACCGCCCTTCCGGCAATACGGTTTGACTATAAAAACCGTAATACCTACAATAAAGCAATACCATAACTGCACGCGGGAAACCGTGGTGAAGAGACTGACAGGACCTGTTACTGACCTTGATGCTGCATAAGAGGCTCAGTGTGAGGGGGTTCCTGAAGGTAAATTATTCTGAAGGAAATCATCAGTGAACAGGCAGTCAAGAAGGCGGAAACTCCCCTGTCTGTCACCCCGAATGGAGAGAGGGGACTTATAACGCCTTGACAGCGAAAGATTTCCCCCTCCGCCTGCCTGCCGCAGGCAGGGTCGAAATGACGGATGCGGAGATATTCACAGTCCTGCGGGAGGCCCGGCAGAAAAACTGTTTTTTAAATGTAACGTTATGTTTTTAAATAACTTTTTCAGGAATCTTATCAAAAAACTTTCGACGTTACTCAAGGTAAAGAAGGGAGCGATAATGAAATGAAGACCGCGCTTAAGAGAAAACCGGCCGCTGAAAAGAGGGTTTCAAAAAGTTCAAAAGGCAGGAAGACGAAGCCGATCAGGTTACAGGTGCCGAGAACCTACAAGCCGGATGGCCTCGGTCTTGAGGAATGGCAGCGTATTCTCAGGAGACAGTACGGAGTGCAGCAGAAGTTTAAACTCGAAAACACCGGTGACCATCCCGTTTTCTCGGAATTTCTTCTCACCAACCCGGATTCCGGGAAGACTTACAGAATAGCTGTCCGCGGCAGCGCCCCCGGAGATAATTACTGCTCGTGCCCTGATTACAGTATCAACAATCTCGGTACATGCAAGCATATCGAGTTTACACTCTCGAGGCTTATGAAAAAAAGGGGGGCAAAGAAGGCCTTCAGGGAGGGCTTTGTCCCGCCGTATTCAGAGGTCTATTTAAGCTACGGCCTGAAAAGGCAGGTCAGGTTCAGGGCCGGACAGGATGCCCCGGCCGCCCTGCTTTCCCTTGCAGATGAGTTTTTTGACCCGGATGGGACACTCAGAGAGGACCGCATCCTCGACTTCCACGAATTTATCAACAGGATACCGCGGGACAACGGACATGAAGTGCGGTGCTATGACGATGTAATGGACTATATCGCCGAACACCAGGATGCCGAATACAGGCGTAAAATCATCAGGACCCATATCAAAGACGGCATTGACAGCCCTGTCTTCAAAAACATTCTGAAGACCAGTCTCTACCCTTACCAGAAGGAAGGGGCGCTGTTTGCAGTGAATGCAGGGCGCTGCCTTATCGGTGATGACATGGGACTGGGAAAGACGGTCCAGGCCCTTGCCGCAGCAGAGTTGATGGCAAAACTGTTCAAAATAGAAAAAGTGCTGATAGTTTCCCCCACCTCCCTGAAATACCAGTGGAAGTCCGAGATAGAGAAATTCAGCGGCAGGACGGTTCAGGTCATTGAGGGCCTGAACTTTAAGAGGAAGGAGATATACCGGTCGGACTCTTTTTACAAGCTGATCAACTATGAGCTGGTCTTCAGGGATGTTGACATGATAAGGGAGTGGGCCCCTGACCTGATCATACTCGATGAGGCGCAGAGGATCAAAAACTGGAAGACCCGGACAGCGCAGTCCGTCAAACAACTTGAATCTACATTCGCCATCGTGCTGACAGGCACCCCGATAGAAAACAGGATCGAGGAACTGCACTCTATCATGGAATTTATCGACAGGCGGCATCTCGGGCCTCTGTACAGGTTCGTTCATTTCCACAGGATTACGGATGAGGGCGGCAAGGTGATCGGTTACCGCAACCTGCAGTCCGTGAGGGATTCCCTGAAGAATGTCCTGATACGGAGGAAGAAAGACGAGGTGCTGAAACAGCTCCCGGAGCGGGTGGATAAAAACTTCTTTGTCCCCATGACCGCGGAGCAGGCCGTGATCCACGAGGAAAATTACGAGACCGTGGTGAAGATAGTCGCCAAGTGGCGCCGTTATAAATTCCTGTGCGAGGCGGATCAGCGGCGGCTGCAGATTGCCCTGAATTATATGCGTATGGCCGCTGACAACACCTACCTTGTGGACAAGAAGACCATTCACGGTCCAAAGACAGAGGAACTGGAGGTGGTGCTGAAAGAACTGGTCATCGAGAGCGGAGAAAAGGTGGTCATATTCACCCAGTGGCTCAGGATGGCGGAACTTGTCGAGCATATACTCAGGAGAAACGGTATCGGATATGTCCATTTAAACGGCAGTGTCCCCTCAAGGCAGAGAAAGGACCTGATGTCGCGGTTCAGGAAAGACCCCGAGTGCATGGTCTTCCTGTCCACGGACGCGGGCGGTGTGGGGCTGAACCTGCAAAGCGGATCAGTCGTGATCAACATGGATATCCCCTGGAACCCTGCAGTGCTTGAACAGCGCATCGGCCGCGTGCACAGGCTCGGCCAGCGCAGGAAGGTTCGCATAATCAACTTTGTCACATCCGGTTCGATTGAAGAGAGAATTCTCGGGCTGCTGCAATTCAAAAGATCATTGTTTGCAGGCGCGCTTGACCTTGACGGTGAAGATGTGGTCATGCTCGGTGAATCACAGCTCAAGAGATTCATGAAGACGGTGGAGACAATGACCGGAAACATGCAGCATCAGGACCCCGAAATCAGGAGACAGGAGCAAGAGGAAGCGGAGCAGGCTTCACAGACCGCGGAAGAGGCGGGCGGGAGCAGCACATCCGCAGCCGCCGCGAAAAAGGGCAATGGAAAGGGAGGAGACGCGCTGAATAACCTGCTTGTCAGCGGGGCGCAGTTCCTGATGAATCTCAGCAGGGCCGTTGCGCAGCCTGAGCGGGAGCCGGGGCAGTATCTCCAGGCAATGCTCGGAAAGGATGCGGACACGGGCACGCCATATCTGAAGATACCGCTTCCGGAGACAGATGTAGTGCAAAACATATTTTCATCCCTTGGTGAACTGCTGTCAAATGCGGTTCAGGCAAGACGTGCGGAATAAGAAGGGATAAACCCTGATATTGCATAAAGCGGCGGAACGGCCTCTTCCAAAACCTTCATAAAGCGATGGGATAGCGGAGATATGTCTCTGTTGCAGGAATTGACCGGCATATTCGATATATTAAAAAACAGATTCCCCGGCTATGAAAACAGGCCGCAGCAGGTCGAGATGGCCAAAGAGGTCCTTTCCTGCCTGGGAAATAAAGAGAGGCTTCTTGCAGAGGCTGGCACAGGGGTCGGCAAATCCTTTGCCTATCTTATCCCCGCGGTCTTATCAAATGAAAAGACCGTTGTGTCAACGGCATCCATAGCGCTTCAGGACCAGCTTGTAAACCGCGACCTGGTCTTCCTGCAGGAGGCCCTTCCCCGGAAGTTTTCCTTTGCACTCCTTAAGGGAAAGAATAATTATCTCTGCCTGAAACGGGAGAGGGAGTTTGTCGCACTGGGGGACTCATACAGGAGATTTGCCGAATGGGCCTCTGTAACAGAGACAGGGGAGAGGGATGAACTGCCGTTTATCCCCGAGTTCTGGAACAGGGTCTGCGGTGATCCGGATGACTGCGGGGTTACCCGGTGCCCCTATTACAACAGGTGTTTCTATTACAGGCACTACAGGGAACTGCGCAAAAAGGATATTCTCGTGGTCAACCACCACCTGCTTGTATTTGACATGCTTTCCGATTTCAATCTCCTGCCGTTTCACGGCCAGTTGATAATAGATGAGGCGCATCAGATAGAAAACGTCATCTCCCATGTGCTGGGCAGTGTGCTGAACCATTCGCGGGTGGTGTGGCTGCTCTACCGCCTGAGGGGGATGAAGATATCCGTTGATCATCTGTTTGAGGCCGTGGATATGTTTTTTCAAAGGAACGACCTGCAGTCAGGGACTTTCTCGCCCATACCCGCTGACATCAGGGAAGGCCTGGGGGAACTCAGGAAGCGGCTGGCCCTTGACAGGGTTGTCCGCCGGTTAAACGCCGCTGAAGAACCGTCCCCGGACAGCGGGTTCAGGGACAAGGCGGAAACCACCATTGCCTATGCCCGCTCTCTCGACGGTGTTATGGAGGATTTTACAGAACAGGGCGATAATGACAAGGTTTATTATCTGTGTGTGAAAGATAACCGGCTTGAGCTCAGGAGCAGCCTCGTGGAATCCCGGAGGGCGTTTGCAGACCTGGTCTCGGCCTACGACAGTGTTGTCATGACGTCTGCAACACTGACGGCGGGAGGCACCTTTGATTTCCTGAAACAGCGGCTCGGCATCACGGATAACGGGAGGCAGAGAAGCGTAAGTGCGGGTGTAAGTGAAGCGGAGATCGGAAATCCGGGACTCTCCTTCAGGGAGATGGTGGCAGGGTCGCCCTTTGATTTCAGGAGGCAGGCCCTGCTCTATCTCGAGAAGGAACTGCCGCCCCCTGTGAAAGAAAACGAGGAGGCATTCATGCACAAGGGGCTCGGGGTCATTGAAAGGCTTGTAAACGCATCCTGCGGCAGGGCGCTCGTGCTTTTTACCTCATACAGGCACCTGAATTTTGCATCGCGGCATATCAGCAC
>WFVK01000267.1 GCA_015491705.1 Nitrospirota bacterium
AGCCTGTATTGATTTTTAATTGCATTTGCTTTAGGTTAAATATAAATAATATGAAAGGCCGTTTCAACAATGCTTGATATAAGGTTTGTCCGGGAGAATTCAGACAGGGTGGCGGATGCCCTGAAAAAAAGAGGAGAAGATACAGGGATACTCGACAGATTCCTCGGGATTGAGAAAAGGAGGAGGGACGTGCTCAGGGTTGTTGAAGACCTGAGACAGACAAGGAACGAGTTGTCCCGGCAGATAGGATATCTGAAAAAACAGGGCAGGGATGCATCCGGCCTGCTCGCCGACGCCAAGGCCATATCAGACCGGATTACCGGCAAACAGGATGAGCTGAGAAAGCTCGAAGATGCGGCCATGCAGGAACTCCTGCTGATTCCCAATATTCCCGATGAAACGGTTCCCGTGGGGGAAGACGAGACAAAAAATCAGGAGATCAGGAGGTGGGGCGAACGGCCGGGGTTTGCATTCGAACCCAGGAACCACTGGGATATAGGGGAGGAACTCGGGATACTGGATTTTGACAGGGCGGGCAAGATCGCCGGCGCAAGGTTTGTGATCACCAGGGGAGCCGGCGCGGCCCTCGAGAGGGCATTGATGAATTTTATGCTCGACCTGCATACACGCGAGCATGGATATACCGAGATATTCCCTCCGATCCTTGTAAACAGGGAATCCATGACCGGCACGGGACAGCTCCCGAAATTCGAAGACGATCTTTTCAGGTTAACGGAAGACTCAAAGGGCTTTCTGTTAATTCCGACCGCGGAAGTGCCGCTCACGAATATCCACAGGGAAGAGATATTAAGGGAAGAGGACCTGCCCGTGTACTACACTGCATATACACCGTGTTTCAGGCGCGAGGCCGGTTCTTACGGCAAGGACACGCGGGGTCTCATAAGGCAGCACCAGTTCAACAAGGTGGAGCTCGTTAAGTTTGTAAGGCCCGAGGACTCGCGCAATGAGCTTGAGTCACTGACAGTCAATGCAGAAGAGGTGTTAAAGAGGCTCGGCCTGCATTACCGTGTTGTGTGCCTTTGTACGGGCGACCTCGGGTTTTCCGCTGCAAAGACCTATGACCTCGAGGTATGGTTCCCGGCACAGCAGAAATTCAGGGAAATCTCCTCATGCTCCAATTTCCTTGACTTTCAGGCGCGCAGGGCCGGCATCAGGTTCAAGAGAAAGGGCAGCAAGGGGACCGAATTCGTCCATACCTTAAACGGCTCAGGCCTTGCAATGGGCCGCACCCTTGCCGCAATACTTGAAAATTTTCAACAGGAAGACGGGTCTGTTATAATACCGGAAGCACTGAGAGACTATATGGGAACCGGTAAAATATCCTGATTTGAACTCAGAACTTAGAACTAAATCCCGGAGGAGTGGCCGAGTGGACGAAGGCGACGGTCTTGAAAACCGTAGAGCGAAAGCTCCGTGGGTTCGAATCCTACCTCCTCCGCCATATTACTCCGCTGATGATCTTAATGTATCGTAAAAAAACAGCGGGCGCGCCGCTTTAAGGTATTTTTATAATAAAATTAAAATATCTTTTAACATTTGGCGCCTTATTCTTGGTATACTAACTAACCGATATTACAAACTAAATAAAGAAAGGAGGTGAACAGTATCTTGAAAAAGGCGATAGTCGGACTTGTATCTCTTCTGTTTGTCACAGCCCTCTTTGCCGTGACAAACGCTGATGCCAGTAATGCCAAGTACGTAGGGGCAAAAAAGTGTAAGGCATGTCACATCAAGCAGTACAAGTCATGGAAAAAGACAAAAATGGCGAGCAGTTTTGAGAACCTGAAACCAGGAGTCAAAGCGGATGCGAAGAAAAAGGTCAATCTTGATCCCAACAAAGACTACACTACTGATGCCAAGTGCCTGAAGTGCCATACAACCGGTTACGGCAAACCAGGTGGATTTGTGAGTGTGGAGAAGACACCGAAATTAATCAATGTCCAGTGCGAGGCGTGCCACGGACCCGGAAGCCTGTACAGGAAAATCATGAAGAAAAAGAAGAAGACATTCACGCGCGCTGAGGTCAAGGCTGCAGGACTTATAATTCCATCTGAAGACGAGAAAGGCTGTCTGGTTTGTCATGGCGGGGACAGTCCGTTCAATGCAAAGGTTGACCCCAAATACAAGTTTAATTTCAAGGAAAGGCTTAAAAAGACCCATAAGCATTTCCCTCTGAAATACAAACACTAAAAAAAGAAAGCCGGCTTTCTCTCATGTTTGACATTAAAAGAAAGCCGGCCTTCTTTTTGTCTTCTCAGCGGCACTCATCTTAATGTTGCACAAAGGGGCGGGAGAGCACGCCGGCGATAGTTTAAGGCAACTGTAAGGCTGGGCCGTCCCGCTTGCTGCGTTGGGAATCGTATACTCATTGTAAAGCAAAAGACTTACTTCCCTGTGAGTCTCCGGGGATCGAGGATGCGGCCGGCATCTTTTTCATTCAGGATGCCCTTTTCCACCGCCGCCTGCCTTACGGTCTTACCTGTCCGGTACGCATCACCGGCCACGCCGGCCGCGGACGCATAACCTATAACAGGGTTCAATGCGGTTGCCATCGCGAGGGTTGCTTCCGCATATTCCCTGCACCGCTTCGTGTCCGCGGTGATGCCGGTCACGCATTTTTCAGTAAAGGCATTGACGCCGTTTGAGAGAATCTCGATCGAAAAAAGCAGGTTATGGGCTATCAGCGGCATCATCACATTAAGCTCCAGTTGCGAAGCCTGCACGGCACAGGCAATCGCCGTATCATTGCCCATAACCTGAAAACATACCATGTTAAGCATCTCAGCCATGACCGGGTTGACTTTCCCCGGCATAATGGATGAGCCCGGCTGCACCGCGGGCAGCCTTATCTCTGCAAGGCCCGTGCGCGGCCCGGAGCTTAACAGGCGTATATCATTTGCTATCTTTGTCAGGGTTATGGATATCCCCCTCAGTGACGCGCTTAATTCAAGGGCAGGGTATACATTCTGAATGCCTTCAAAGAGATTTTTGCAGCCCATGAACTTAACGCCGGTGATCTCTCTGATCTCCCTGATGACACGGCCCCTGAAGCGGGGGTGGGCATTTATCCCTGTACCCAGCGCATTGCCCCCGACAGGCAGATACAGGAGGGAATCCAGGGACCTCCGCAGCCGCGCCGTATCATTTTTCACCGCTTCCGCAAAACCGCTGAATTCCTGCCCGAGCCTTACAGGCACGGCATCCTGCAGATGTGTCCTGCCGGCCTTTACAATCCCGTCGAATTCCTCCGCCTTGGCTGACAGTGCATCATGCAGGCCGTGAAGGGCGGGCATTAGATCCTCTGTTACAGCCTCCCGGCACGAGATGTACATTGATGTGGGTATCGTATCATTTGTCGACTGCGCCATGTTCACATGGTCATTCGGGTGAATGAATGAGTAATCCCCCTTTCTGCGGCCGAGAATCTCAAGTGCCCTGTTTGCTATGACCTCGTTGGCATTCATGTTCTGGGACGTCCCTGCCCCGGCCTGGTAAACATCGACGACGAAATGCCTGTCATGCCTGCCGCTGATCACCTCCAGCGCCGCCTTTTCAACGGCCCTGCATATCTTTTTCTCAATAAGCCCCAGGGAGCCGTTCGCCCTGACCGCCGCGAGCTTGACTATCCCCTGCGCCTTTATAAACCTGCGTGGAAGCCTGAGTCCGCTGACCGGGAAATTAAGCACCGCCCTTTTTGTCTGGGCGCCGTAATAGGCATTATCAGGAAGACGCACCTTGCCGAGGGTATCTTTTTCAATCCTCAATTTTCTGTCTCCTCCCCATGTCAAAATCAGGTGATAGTTTAGCATAAGTTCCGCGGAATTAAAAAACATAAACAGAGCGGCAAGGCCTGCCGGAAACCGGCTTTGACACCCTCCGGGAGTTTAATTATAATGTCTTAATATGATTTCCTCCTATGAAATAATCACTCGCATACTTCTCGGCGCAATCATAGGCGGCATTATAGGCTTTGAAAGGGAAGTCCACGGCAGGGCCGCGGGATTCAGGACACAGTTGATTGTATGTCTGGCGGCGGTGCTTATCATGATCGTCTCTGAAAACTATTATTACTATATTCCAAACACCGACCCCAACCTCAGAATAGACCCTGCAAGGATATCGGCAGGCGCCTTGATAGGCATAGGCTTCCTGGGTGCCGGTGTAATTATAAAAAGCGGTTATGCAATCAGGGGGCTGACTACCGCGGCCTCCATATGGATCGTCTCGGCCATAGGGCTTGCAATCGGGGGGGGACTTTATATTGCGGCAATGGCAACGGCTGCGACAACAGTCCTGGCCCTGTGGGTCCTGAGGATTCTGGAGAAAAAGATCAAAATCCTGCGCTTCAGAAATATCTCCGTCTCTGTGCCGTTCACAGAAAACACGGCGCAGGCCGAGGAAGCAGTCACATCCATACTGTCCGGCAGGGGATTCCATATCCATTCCGTTGACTATGAAAAAGACAATTCGAGGGGCGAAATCATATATCATTTCAGTGTATCCACAAGAGACAGAGGGGTTATAAGGAAGCTGTTCGCGGAACTGTGCTCCCTCGAATTTGTCAGATCCGTCAGGATCAGCGGTTAACAATAATCCTTTATCGCCTTTAACGGTCGCATAAACAGGCATGAGAGACCTTAGCCCGCCGGAGGAGGTCTTCTCCGTGCAACTATCAAGGAGGATAACCGCACAGCATGAATAAAGAACCGTTGCTGCAAGGCCCCGCGTTCAGCAGGGTCGCGCCCTTTGCAACCTACATGCTTTTCACGCTTGTCTATGATTTAGTGAAACCGCTGATTCCCCCCGGCGCGCTCTACGATAATTTTACGGCTGTAGTCTATCCGGTCAAGATACTGGCAGTGACGGCCCTGCTGGTCTTTTACAGGAAGACTTATAACGAGCTCCGGCCGGATCAACTGAAGGCGTCCCATATCATACCAGCCCTGTCAATTGGGGCGATCGTCTTTATCCTGTGGATAAATATGGACTGGGATTTTGCCACGTTAGGGACGCCGGATGCATATGATCCGGGGATACTGCCCGGAAAAGCGTGGTATTATGCATTTATTGCCGTAAGGCTGACAGGCGCAGCGCTGGTCGTTCCGGTGTTCGAGGAGATATTCTGGCGCTCCTTTGTACTGAGATATATCATCAGCCAGAATTTCACCGCGGTAAAGATCGGGACATTCACATGGACATCTTTCATAATCTCTTCACTCCTGTTCGGAAGCGAGCACAATCTCTGGCTTGCAGGGATTACGGCCGGCGTTTTCTACAATCTCCTCCTCTACAGGACCAGGAGCATCCCTGCATGCGTCATCGCCCATGGTGTGACGAATCTTCTTCTTGGAATTTATGTGATCAGGACGGAAAGCTGGCGGTTCTGGTAGACGGTCCCCCGGTATTACAGGCCGTTTTCGGAATGGACCGGGCTTTCTTCCTGTTCCGCTTCTTTCTGTGCAGGCTCGGGGGATTCGGGAATGTCCACTTCTTTGAATTCCCTGAGTGTGGGCAGATCCGACAGGTCATTAAGGCCGAAATACCTGAGGAACTCTTTTGTTGTGCCGTACATCAGGGGTCTTCCCGGTACTTCTTTCCTTCCCAGTATCTTAATCAGCCTCCTCTCAAGGAGCGTCCTGACAACACCGTCCGAGTTGACCCCCCTGACAGCCTCGATCTCGGCCTTGATGACAGGCTGTCTGTATGCAATTATGGCGAGTGTCTCAAGGGAGGACTGCGACAGCCTCTTAGGTACGGAGACGGAAAGGACTTTCTTCACCCATGGAGCGCAGGCAGGGTTTGTAACCATCTGAAAGCCTCCGGCCGCCTCGATGATGAGGAGGCCGCTGTTTTTCGTTGAATATTCGCCGGCAAGCTCTCTCAGGAGACGCTCGGTATTGTACTTGTCTATCTCGACCGTTTTCCTCAGTGTATCGAGCGTTACCGGCTCGGCGGATATGAAGAGGATGGCCTCAAGAATGGATTTGGCTTCTTTATCTTCCATGTGTAAAAAATTCAGGAAGCCTTTTTTTGATACCTTCCCAGGGGATTCTCTTTGAGCACTTCCGAGTCCTTGCCGTTGTTCAGCAGCTCAAACATCCGCAGCAGGGATTCCTGCTGAAATCTGCAGATGTCGCTGACGCTGATCTCATACGGGAAGCGGTTATCGATAAAATTGGACACAGGGGTGTAGCTGGGCAGTCTTGACAGGATCAGGAAGCCCTTGAATATCCTCTTGTTGGTCTTGAACGAGAAAAAGAGGCTCTCAAGCCTTTTTTCAAGAAAAACATCGTTTTTCCTCTGCATATACTTATCAAGCCCCTTCAGGATGCCCCTGTATTTCTTGCCGACCATGCTGTCGGACCTGACCTCAAGGAGTGAATGGCTGAAAGGCACCCTCGGTGTCTCCAGGTTATGGATGACGGTGTCTGCACATAAATGCATCAGGTAACCGTAGGCAAATGCCCTCTGCCGCGCGGTCTTTGAAGATGCGAGCAGTTTCCACGCAATGTCCCAGTTGTGGGAGTTCTTCTCGACCCCCTGAAATCTCCTGCCGAGTATTATATCCGCGCTCAGGTTGCCGTAGAGGAAGTCATTCCTGTATCTTTTCAGGATGCCGTATATCCCCGCGGGAACAAGGGCCGCGCCAATATCCACGACCTGATAACCCAGATAAACATGCGTGAGGGGCCCCCATGCATCGGCAAGAGAGGGGATAAGGACTATTGTCAGTATACATATCAGAATAAACATCGCTGCTTATTAGTTTATGATATTTCGGCCAATAAAATCTATATGGAAATTTTCCGTGCAAAAGTCCGTACAGGTACATAAAGCCGCCTGGCGTGACGGCGGCGCGGAAGGCCTTTATCATTTCAGCAGTTGTTCAAGCCTGGACTGGTCAAAGCCTATCACGGTTTCGCCGTCTATCACCGTGACCGGCGTGGTCATGATACCCAGCTTTTTAAGTTCTGTTATGGCTTCTTCATCTTTGGAAACATCACGTTCGGCGTACGTGACGCCTTTTTGTGAAAGATACTCTTTCACCTTTGTGCAAAAGATTCAGCCGGGCTGGCTGTAGACAACTATGTTTCTCCCTGTCATGATTCTGTCTCCTTTCACAATTAAACTCCCAGATGCGTAAAAACCTGCACCTTTGTGCAACCTCAATTTTACTCACCACTATTCCATAACTATTTCATGTTGCGGAACGTCATTATCCGATCAACCCGCTGTCATTTCGAACGAAGTGAGAAATCTTAACCCGTCGCAATATAAAGATTTCTCCCTCTGGTCGAAATGACGCAAGC
>WFVK01000268.1 GCA_015491705.1 Nitrospirota bacterium
ATCATAGATTCTCTTCATGCTGTCAGATGTCCACGTGTATGAATGCACGCCGTTTGTTATGGCGTTTATCTGGTATCCGGGGAACATGTTCTGTGAGACCTCCCCGTGTTTCTTTGCCACGCCATTGACATACTTGCTCAGGTTAAAGCCCAGGAGGGTCATGTTCACATTTTTATCCCCTGCAAGCTTCTTGAGGATGTTTTCCGGGAAATAGTCACCGAAGACCCTGTTGTAAAGCTCGTAGGAGAACCTGTCATGCCCGGCCTCAAGGGGCGTATGCGTTGTAAACACACACAGGTCCCTCACCGTCTCGGTATCCCATATGTGCGATTCATCCCACACGGCCTCGATGTCCCTCTTGTGTTCGTGCAGCAGTTCAAGGGTGAGGAAGGCCGCATGGCCTTCATTCATGTGGTATTTTTTTACCTGAAATCCAAGCTGCCTGAGCATTCTCACACCGCCGATGCCGAGGATCATCTCCTGCTTTATCCTGTATGTGTCGTCTCCGCCGTACAGGTAGTCCGTGAGGGTTCTGTCTTCAGGGGCGTTTTCAGGCAGGTCTGCATCAAGGTATATAACCGGAACGCTTTCATTCCGCGGGCTCTCGACAAGGTAAATCCATGCCCGGATATGAACCTGCCTGCCTTCAATGGTCAGGGTGACGGTTTCAGGAGCAGGCGTCATCAGTCTTGAAGGGTCCCATTCAGCGGGCCTTTCCGTCTGGTGTCCCCTGCTGTCAAGCTCCTGCCGGAAATATCCCTTCCGGCTGATAAGTGTGACGGCGACAAAGGGCAGGCACAGGTCAGCCGCGGATTTGACGGTATCGCCTGCAAGGATGCCCAGGCCGCCCGAGTAAGTCGGGATGTCGTCCCTCAGGCCTATTTCCATCGAAAAGTAAGCGATCCTGGGTTCGGTAATGTGTTTTTCCAGGAGTGACATAAAGGATATTATAGCAGATTTTTTACCTGTTTGATTTCAGCCTGAAAAGTGTCTCTTAAATACGGGGGGTCAATCCCGAATTGATAACGTATTCCGCCGGTCCAGCCGGAACATAAACCTTAATGTTCCATAAAGCGGGCGGGAGAGCCCCGCGATACTTTTATGCCACTGTAATGTAAAAATAAATGGCCAATTAATCCACTCAATATGCTAAAATGGATAGTTATTTCATGTTGCGGAAAGTCATTATCTGATCAACCCGCTGTCATTTCGAACGAAGTGAGAAATCTTAGCTCGTCGCAATATAAAGATTTCTCCCGCTGGTCGAAATGACGCAAGCTCAGGATTGGTTTCAAAAATCAGCTTCCGCAACAGATACCGGTTATTTTCTGGAATGAGGTGTATTAATGGATATTAAAGCGTATGTTTTGAAAAAGGCACGGGCCGCGAAGGACGGCGCAAGGGCCTGTGCAAAGGCGTCCTCGGAACAGAAAAACAATGCATTGCTGAAAATGGCCGCCGAACTGAAAAAGAAAAGAGGAGAACTTCAGAAGGCCAACAGGCGAGATATCGCCTTTGCACGCAACAAGGGCCTGAGCAGGGCCATGATCGACAGGCTCGCGCTGACCGCAAAGAGAATCGATGATATGGCCCGGGGCCTTACGGAGATCGCAGGCCTGCCGGATCCCGTAGGGGAGATCACAAAGATGTGGCAGCGGCCCAACGGCATGATGGTCGGCAGGATGCGGGTGCCCCTCGGCCTTATCGGAATCATCTATGAATCCAGGCCGAATGTCACCGCGGATGCATCGGGCCTTTGCCTGAAGGCAGGCAATGCCGTAATACTGAGGGGCGGCTCAGAGGCCATGCATTCCAACACTGCGATTGTAAAGATATTAAGGGATGCCGCCGCGAAGGCGGGCATTGACGGGAACGTGATAACCTTTATCGACAACCCCGACAGGCAGGCGATTATGGAGATGGTGCAGCTCGAAGGCATAATCGACGTGATCATCCCGAGGGGCGGCGAGGGACTGATCAGGGCGGTGACCGAGCATTCCCGCATCCCGGTGCTCAAGCACTACAAGGGGGTATGCCATGTGTTTGTCGACCGCGATGCCGACCTCAGGATGGCTGAGGACATATGTTTTAATGCAAAGGTGCAGCGTCCGGGGGTATGCAATGCAATGGAGACCATGCTGGTGGACGGAAAGATTGCAGGGAAATTTCTCCCGCCGATGATGGCGAGGTTTAAAGAGGCGAAGGTTATGCTTAAGGGATGCCCCGCGACAAGGAAGATCGACGGTACCGTTGCAGCCGCCTCTGAGGAGGATTTCTACACTGAATACGTTGACCTGATACTGAATATAAAGGTGGTCAGGGACATGGACGAGGCAATGGAGCATATCGCCCGATACGGCTCCGCCCATACGGATGCCATAGTTACAAGGGACTACGCGAGGGCGATGAGATTTTTGCGGGAAGTGGATTCTTCGTCCGTGTTCGTGAATGTATCGACAAGGTTCAGTGACGGCTTCCAGTACGGCCTCGGCGCGGAGATGGGCATATCAACGGACAAGATACACGCCCGCGGCCCCATGGGCCTTGAGGAACTGACCTGCACCAAGTTTATTGTTACGGGCAATGGCCAGATCAGAACCTGAGACACGGGCAAAGAACAGAGAGGGAAGGAATATCGGCATATACGGCGGGACATTTAATCCGATTCATTACGGGCACCTCAGAACCGCCGTGGAGGTGGCCGAGAAACTGTCACTGGAGAAGGTTGTCTTTATTCCCGCGGGCAAGACGCCCTTTGAGAAACACGGCCTTGCGGGCGCAGGGCACCGGTATAATATGGTCAGGGCGGCAATAGCAGGCAATGAGCATTTTGAAATATCCAGGATAGAGATAAACACGCGCGGCAAATCCTATTCCGTTGACACGGTCACGAGATTGCGCCGGAGGTACAGGAAGAGCGCCCTCTTCTTTATCCTCGGCATCGATGCCTTTCTTGACCTGCCGGGCTGGAAGGAACCGGAAAAGCTCGTCAGCCTGACGAACATGGTGATAATATCAAGGCCCGGATACGCATTCGCCGACCTGTCGGCATCGCCTTTCTTAAAGGGCGTACGCAAAAGGACATTGCTTGACCTCGACAGGGGGAGGATAGACGGATTTTCCTTCAGCATATCGGAAGAGCAGAGGTGTTATCTGTCCAGGGTAACCGGCCTGAATATATCGGCCTCGCACATAAGAAACTTGACGGCGGCGGGCAGGAATATAAAATATCTCTTGCCTGATTCTGTGAAATCCTATATAATTTCAAATAAATTGTATTCAGAAGAACGGAAAACCGGAAAGGAGAGATTCTTTTAAGCATCATCAATATTAAAAATCTGGCCGTCAGGGCCGCTGAAAAGGCCATTGATAAAAAGGCCGTTGATACGGTTATCCTCGAAGTAAAAGACCTTTCAACGATTGCAGATTATTTTGTAATCTGCTCGGGAGAAAATCCGGCTCAGATAAAGGCTATTGCCGAAGCAATAGACGAGTTTTTCTCAAAGAAAAAGATTTTCCCCCTGGGAAGGGAGGGAATGGACTTTGCGCGGTGGGTCCTGCTCGATTACGGCGATATAGTAATCCATATCTTTGACCGGGAAACGAGGGCGTTTTATGATCTGGAAAAGCTCTGGATGGACGCCCCGAGAATACCAGCAGGGGAATCCCCCCAGCGGGAGACCAAGGATAAGAAAATCTCGGGCAATCTTATTTGAAATATATTCTGAAAGGGAAATGTTGACTGATGGCGAAACTTAGTTTTTTCATAATACTGATATTCCTTGTTGTACTTATCTTCCTGGCCCTTCTCAACAAAGGCCTGGTGGATCTGACGATCTGGAACGGGATAAGTTACCAGATCCCCGTGATCGCCCTGATCCTCATATCCGCTGCAACCGGTATGCTGTCGATGTTTATAGTGGTGGCCATCAGGGATACAAGACGGTATGTCAACAGCTGGCAGATACAGCGCCGGCAGAAAAAGGCCGCAAAGATTCAGCATCTGTACGCAAAAGGCCTGGATGCCTTTTTTGCCGGCAGGCACGAAGAGGCCGAAGAACTCTTCACGCGTGTGATAGAAGACGAGCCGGACCACTGCGATGCCCTGCTGAGGCTGGGGGATATATTTTTCAGCAGGGAGGAATTTATCAGGGCCAAGGATTTTTATCTGAGGGCAGGGGAGATCAGGCCCAAAAACATCGAAATCCTGCTTTCCCTCCAGAAGGTCTCCGAGGCACTGCAAAAGTGGGACGAAGCCGTAAAATACATTGATCAGATTATGGAGACAGGCGGGGAGAACACGAAGATTCTCTACAGGAAGCGCGATATATACGAGAGAAACGGCGAGTGGGAGGAGGTTATAGATGTTCAGCAGAAGATACTCAAGTCAAAACTTTCAGAGGATGACCAGAAGAAAGAAAACCGGAACCTCCTCGGCTACAGGTATGAACTGGGGCGCCACCTCTTTCGGACAGGGGCTGCAGACAGGGCCATAAAGACATTAAAGGCGGTCTTAAAGGCGGATAAGGACTTTATCGCGGCCTATCCCGCGCTTGCCGAGATATACATGCAGGAGGGCAACACAAAGGAGGCGCGGGAGATACTGTTAAACGGCTACAGGACGACTTCATCGCTTGTCATACTTGTAAGGCTCGAGGAGCACTATATAGCCCAGGGCGAGCCGGGCGCCATAATCGACCTGTATCAGAAGCAGATACAGCAGAACCCCCGCGACCTTAAGCTCCAGCTCCTCCTCGCAAAGCTCTATTACCGGCTTGAGATGATAGACCATGCCTTTGAGACGATGAACAATATAGACACATCCGCTTTTGATTTTTCCCATCTGCACACCCTTTTCGGCAGCATTTACGAGAGGCGTTCCGAGTATGAAAAGGCCATTGATGAATTCAAAAAGGCGCTGAAGGTCGAAAAACCGCTCCTTGTGCCATTCTGCTGCTCCGCATGCGGTCATACATCAAGGGACTGGACGGGCAGGTGTCCTGAATGCAAGAGCTGGAATACCCTGATCCTTGATATTAATGAAGTCTGCAAAGCCCAGAAGAGACATAGTAGTTCTTGATACAAGCCTGTTTGTCAATCCCGAGGTGCGCAATGATTTCGGCAATACGCCGACGGAGGCGATGAACGGCTTTCTCGCCCTTGCCGAACGGATTCCCGAGCTTGAATTCTATATGCCCTCCTCCATCTTCCAGGAACTGCTGAACTTTGTCGATCAGCGGAAGATACCCGGCCGGCTCCTGGCGGTCCTTAAGCAGAAATCACCAAGCATGCACGAACTGAGCTGTCCTGCATTTTTACTGTATGAGCTTATCGAGGACATAAGGGTCAGGATCAACAAGGGGCTGAGGATTGCTGAAAAGGCCGTCAGGGATGTGGGCAGGCTGGATGAAAGGGACATTATTCAGGGCATGAGGAGAAACTACAGGGAGGCGCTGAGGGAGGGAATCATCGACAGCAAGGAAGATGTGGATCTTATCCTTCTGGCAAAGGAGCTCGGGGCCCTGCTGGTCACCGCGGACCGCGGCGCTGTCAAGTGGGCGGAAAAGCTGGGGATAAGATGGTTGCTGCCGGGCAGGTTCAGGGACTACCTGCTGAGTTTTATTGAGGCCGGAACAGGGAAGCGCGGATAAGGCTCTTCCTCCGGACGCTCATGCCCCCTGCCGTATCTGTATGTCGCTGTAAGGTTCATTTTCCCCGTTAAAGTTTTGCAGACGGAAGTCCGTTACTCATACTCATAAACACGGGAAAATCACCGGTGGGAAACCGGTTTAAGATCAGGATATCAGGTGGTGTATTATGAGAAAGGTTCTCCTGTCCGTCTGCAGCTTGCTGCCGGCTCTCTTTATTTTTATAAGCGGTGTATCCGCAGCCGCGGATGTAACAATAAACGGCTCTGCTTACTTCAAGTGCAATTTCATATCCAAATATATGGAGAAGCACGGCTATTCCTATATCAGGGAAGTCTCATATAATGAGAATATGAAGACAAACCTGTTTGCCGCAAGGGACGCAACCGTAATCATAAAGGACAGCGGCAACAACATTGTAGGATACGGCAGGACGGACAGAAAGGGCAACTTCTCCATTTCCGTACCCAGGGACGAAAGTTATCAAATCATCGTGCAGTTTCACGGCCAGGAGATTAAAAAACAGGTGCCGTACCCGGAGGCAAAAAGGTTTATCGCCGACCTCGGTTATTTCAGCACTGAAAAAGTTGGCAGGTGGATAGACAGCGAGCTGGACTGGTAAGGTCCGGGATTGATGCATATACAGCGATATTTCAGAGGGTCCTCCTGAAAAAGCTTACGGCTGTTATCATCATGATGACCGCAAATGCGGACAGGAATGCGATGTCCGGATAAATGGCGCTGAGCCCCGCGTCCTTGAAAAGCAGGGACTTCAGGGCATGGACCGCGTATGCCTCCGGATTCACCTTTGCAAATGTCCTCAGCCAGTCCGGGAAACTCTCCACCGGATATACGGCTCCGCTCGGGAAAAAGAATATGACATTCAGAAATCCGGTGAGTATGCCCATTATCCTCGGGTGGCTGACCCTGCCGAGAAAGACAAACATCATGTTCAGCATGCCGACAGTGGTGAGGATCAGCACAGCGAATATGAGGCCGTACCTGCCGGCGCTGCTGTAAAGTGGTATGCCGGTGATCAGCATGCTGATAATCATCACCAGCGCCGTTATGATCGTGGTGATGATCACTCCGCTTACCACGAGACCGGCCACTATATCGCTCTTTTTGAGCGGGGTGAGGAGATAGCTTTCATCAATGCCGAGGAATCTGTCCATTACAAGATTAAACGCGCCCGTGGTCAGCGTGCCGAGAAAGATTGCCATTATCACAACCCCGGGCACGAGCGACTGGTCATAGTCGACCTTCGTGTAAAGGTCCGTATCCCTCAGATACCGCCTGCCGCCGGGCTCCCTTACAGGGACGTATTCTATGGAGATGGAAGCGAATATATTCCTGGCCGTATCTCTTATTGTCGCCGCTGATATCCCGTCCGTATTGTCGATGAACAGCCCGGCCTCCGCGCCCCTTGAGGCAAGGTGCCTCCTTGTAAAACCCCGCGGGATGATTATTGCGGCCTTTAACCTGCCGTCCCTCACGAGCCCTACAGCGGTATCCTGGTCCTTGAGCATTACAAGCCTGAATGTGCCGGGGCCGTTTTCAACCGCCCTCAGCTTGCTTACAAACAGCCGGGAATCATGGCCGCCGTCCAGATTCACGACGCCGACCGGCAGGTGCTTCAGTTTTCCCTGGAATGAATTCCCGAGGATGACGAGATAGATAACGGGCATAACCAGGCTCATCATGATGACCATGGGATTGCGCTTGAACTTCAGGAGATCGCGCCTTATGACTGCAAAGGTCCTTGTCACTACCTGCCCCACTTCTGCGGAACGCCGGCGCCTGTCAGGAAGCTCACCTTCCTTGTCTCCTCATCCCTTATGGAGCGTCCAGTGTAATGAATGAAGACATCCTCGAGAGACTGTTTTTCGACCACCACGGACCTGACCGAGCCCCCGAGCCTGTATATCTCGCCCATCAGGGGCGGGACCGTACGCGAACCGTTGTCAACGGAGATCCTGAGCGTGGAATCCTTCCTGACTATATTGTGGACGATATCCAGTTTCCCCAGGCCCTCCACTATCCTGTCGCCGACGTCGGGGAGTTCGAATACGACAACATCTTTTTCCGGCAGTTTCGACTTCAGCCCTTCCGGCGAGTCAAGGGCGATTATGCTGCCGTAATCGATTATGCCCACCCTGTCGCACAGTGATTCCGCCTCTTCCATGTAATGCGTGGTGAGAAAGATGGTGAGATTATCCTCTCTCTTGAAGTCCTCAAGGAAATTCCACACGTTTCTCCTGCTCTGGGGGTCAAGGCCCAGGGTCGGCTCATCAAGGAAGAGTATCCTCGGCCTGTGCACGAGTGCCTTTACAATTTCAAGACGCCTGCGCATTCCGCCTGAATATGTGGCCACAAGGCTCCCCGCCCTCTGCGTGAGGCCCACCATGTCAAGGAGCCGCCTGATCCTTTCCCTTCGCTGTTTTTTGGGGATGCCGTAGAAATTGCCGTAGATATCCATATTCTCAAAACCCGTAAGGTCCAGATCGCTTGTCATGGCCTGCGGGACAACGCCTATGGAGCGCCTGACATCATCGGGTTTCTTTGCCACATCAAAGCCTGCAACCAGGGCCCTGCCGGATGACGGCTTCAGGAGCGTGGTCAGCATCCTGATAAGGGTGGTCTTTCCCGCCCCGTTGGGGCCGAGGAGGCCGAAGAATTCCCCCTCGCTCACGGTAAAGCTGACCTCCTTTACCGCTGTGAGCCCCCCGAAGCGCTTTGAGAGTTTATGCACCTCTATGGAGTTCACTGTATCCTGACCCTGACCGTCATGCCCGGTTTCAGGATTCCGCCGGGGTCATCCACCCTGAGCTTTACGGCGAAGGTCTTTATGTCCTGCCTGCCCCGCGTGACATCCCTCTGTGTTGCAAACTCCGCCTCACGCGCAATACTGAAGACCCGCCCACTGAATGTCCTGTCAGTGCCTGCCGCTTTAATCTCGGCAGGTGCACCGGGCATTATACCCGGCAGGTATGTCTCTTCAACATCGATCCTGATCCACCTGTCCCGCATGTCTACAATGGTGAGTAGCGCTGTGTAAGGGGGAACGGCCTCCCCTTCTTCAAATGCCCTGTATACAACCACGCCGCTGCCGGGGGCCGTGATTACGGTGTCTTCATATTCCGCCCGCCTCAGGCTGACCACTGCCGCGGCCTCCCTGACCCTTGATTTCAGGGTGCTTATCCGCCGTTCCGCTGCCTTTACCTCGGAGGCTGCCACCTCAAGTTTTGCCCCGGCGAGTGCGACCCCTGCCGCCGCTGCATCGAGCGACGCCTTTGCTCCCCTGTACGCCGTCCGTTTCATATCAAGCTCCTGCTCCGATACAAAGCCCTTTTCATAGAGACCCTGTATGCGTTTCATTTCCCGCCGGGCCTCCTCGAGGGCTATCTTCACCTTCTCGTATTCCGCCCTGCTGACAGCCGCTTCCTTTTCCGCGGTGACATATCTTTTCCTTGCGGTCTCAAGCCGCGCATAACCCTCTTTCAGCGTGTTTCCGGCGGCCTCAAGCGCGGCCTCGGCCCTCTGAAGCCCGGAGGCCGCCTCTTTGTTTTCAAGGCGTACCAGCACATCCCCGCGCTTCACTGAATCGCCCTCCCTGACAGTGATGCGTTCGATTTTTCCCGGAATCCGTGAGCCTGCGTTTATCTCCAGTGCCTCGACCGTGCCTGAAAATTCAGGCATCCCCTCCTGCCTTGCGGCCTTCAGCATAATAATGACCGCACTGCCGAGGAGTGCGGAGGCGACAATCAATATGAGGAGAAGTCTCTTACGTTTCATGACCTTGGAAATATCTTCAGAAAAACGTATTATACTGCTTATGTTGAGTTTTTTAAAGGAACTGTGGCCCCATATCACGTGGATGCTCACACTCCTGATAACCCTCCTGGCCTCAGGGCATGCCATCCTGCACAAGAGGGACACGCGGGCCGCGGTTGCATGGGTCGGCGTTATCTGGCTCGTCCCTGTCATCGGGCCGCTCCTCTACGTTATCCTCGGGATCAACCGCATCAGGCGCCGCGCCGTTGCCCTGAGGAGCGGACATGCCCGTTACCGCAGTTTCGGGAACGTGCCGCCCGGCTGCCGGAAGAACACCCAGGACCCCTTGCAGGACCAGTTTGCAGCCCTGTCAAGGCTTGTCTACCGCGTGGTCAGGACTCCCCTTTTACAGGGGAACAGGGTCGTTCCCCTTGTAAACGGCGACGAGGCATATCCGGCCATGATCAGCGCCATTGACAGGGCGGAGCGCTCTGTTACACTGTCGACCTTTATCTTTGACAATGACAGGGCCGGAAGGCTTTTTCTCGATGCCCTTGCGCGCGCCGTAAGACGGGGGGTGGATGTGCGCGTGCTCATCGACGACATGGGCTCCCGGTATTCCCTCCCGCCCATAACCCGCGGATTAAACCGTGCAGGCATCGCCACCGCACTGTTCCTTCCCACTTTTCTCCCCTGGCGGATGCCTTTTGTGAACCTGAGAAACCACCGCAAGATACTGGTTGTGGACGGAAAGACCGGCTTTACCGGGGGCATGAACATCCGGGAAGGCCTCCTCCTGGGAGAAGACCCTCCCAATCCCCTGCAGGACATGCACTTTCTTCTTGAGGGCCCCGTGGTCAGCGCCCTGCAGAATGCCTTTGCCGAGGACTGGGTGTTCTGCACCGGTGAGGTGCTGAATGATGAAAAGTGGTTCCCCATGCTGGAGCCGAAGGGAAATGTAACGGCGCGGGGCATACCTGACGGCCCGGATGAGGACTTTGAGAAATTCCTCTGGACAGTGCACGGCGGGATTGCGTGCGCAAAATCCTCGGTGAGGATTGTAACCCCCTATTTTCTCCCGGATTCCGCGCTTATCAGGGCGCTCAACCTTGCATCAATGCGCGGTGTAGACGTTGATATAATTCTCCCCTCTGTAAACAACCTGAGGATAGTGCAGTGGGCCTCCACGGACCTGTTCCGGCAGGTACTGAGACACGGCTGCCGCATATGGCTTACACCGCCTCCGTTTGATCACACAAAGCTCATGCTCGTGGACCATGAATGGGTGCTGTTCGGCTCTGCAAACATGGACCCGCGGAGTTTCCGGCTGGATTTCGAGTTTAACGTGGAATGTTATGACCGCGAACTGGCCGGCCGTCTCGAGGCGATGATACAGGCAAAGATCCGGGATGCCCGGAGGGTTACCCTGAAGGATGTAAACAGCCGGCGGCTTCCGGTGAAACTGCGCGACGGCATTGCCCGTCTATTTTCACCCTACCTGTAACATTGTCATCATCTGTGCTATTATTTACCGAAGGTATCCCCGGGGCGGGAGAGACTGCCGGGAGACAGAGATGGACGGGCATTATCATGGCTGACAGGCATATTTTAACCGTCAACAGCGGTTCTTCAAGCATAAAGTTTTCCGTGTACCGCATGGGTGATTCCGAAGAGCTTTCACTCTCAGGGGAGATCAGCGGGATAGGGCTGGACAGGAGCCTGTTTCAGGCAAGAGACAGCCTCGGAAAAACCATCGCGGAAACAGGGCTTGCCGCGGAGAACCACAGGGCCGCCCTTGAGAGTCTCTTTGACTGGCTGAAAGAACATGCGTATGACCGCGGACTGGATGCGGCAGGGCACCGTGTAGTGCATGGAGGCGCGATGTATACCGGTCCGCAGCCTGTCACGACGGGTCTTATCGCGGACCTGAGGAAGCTCAGCCGCTTTGCCCCCCAACACCTGCCGCATGAGCTTGATGCCATAGAGGCGATCAGCCGCTTTGCCCCCCATATAAAACAGGTTGCCTGCTTTGACACGGCCTTTTACCGGGACATGCCCCGGATTGCGCGATTGTATGCCCTGCCCCGGGAGCTGGAGGAAGAAGGACTCCGGCGCTACGGCTTCCACGGCCTGTCCTATGAATATATTACCGAGGAGCTGGCCGTGGCAGGGGGCGGGGAGGCGGTCAGCGGCCGTGTGATCATGGCCCATCTCGGCCACGGCGCCAGCATGACGGCCGCCCGCAACGGGCGGGCGGTGGATACCACGATGGGATTCACGCCCGCGGGCGGACTCGTTATGAGCACCCGCTGCGGAGACCTTGATCCCGGTGTTATCCTCTATCTCCTTGAGCACAAGGGCATGTCCCCCGCTGATGTCAGCGGGCTTGTCAACCGCAGGGCCGGTCTCGCGGGCATATCCGGAATCAGCCCGGACATGAAGGAACTGCTCGATAAGGAGCAGGAGGAGCCGCGGGCCCATGAGGCCGTTGAGCTCTTCTGCTACCAGGCAAGGAAATTCCTCGGCGCCCTTGCAACCGCACTCGGCGGGCTGGATACCCTCGTGTTTACCGGCGGTATAGGGGAGAACTCACATGTGATCCGCAGCCGCATCTGCGAAGGGCTCGGTTTCATGGGAATCCGGATTGATCCTGAACGAAACAGGGCGTGCAGCCCGGTGATTTCCGGTGATGACAGCACGGTTACGGTAATGGTGATAAAGACCAATGAAGAGCTGATGATTGCCCGGCACACGAATAATACTCTCAGAGGATGGAGGTGAATTTGTTCTTGCCGGTTTCCCGGTGTATCATAAAGAATGATTTGTATCAACCTTAATTTTGCATAACCGGATAAAAATACGCTTAATATAGGGAGGAGACAAAGATGAAAAACAGGAGCATACTTCTTGCAGTTATCCTGATAACGGCAGGCATAATAATAGGCTTTATCCTGTCCGCGGACCTGGGGGTCCAGCAGGTCAATTATGCAAAGGAGACCGCAGTCTCCGCCGGCGCTTCGGACGTGCTGGGGAGGTTCAGTGACGCCCTCTCCGAGGTTTCCGGCGCAGTGAAGCCCTCTGTGGTCAACATATCCACTACAACGACCGTTTCCATGTCCAGCGGCCCGTTCGGGGATCTGTTCAATGACCCGTTTTTCAGGAAATTCTTTGGTGACGAGTTCGGCGGCCACATGAGAAAATACAAATCATCCGCCCTCGGTTCAGGGGTCATCATAACGGACGACGGCTACATCCTGACAAACAACCATGTTGTCAAGGATGCAGAAGATATAAAGGTGATCCTGTATGACAAGCGGGAGTTCAAGGGCAAGCTTGTGGGCACCGACCCCAAGACCGACCTTGCCGTGGTGAAGATCGATGCCAAGGGGCTGCCTGCGCTGAAGGTGGGGGACTCCGACCAGTTGAAGGTGGGAGAGATCGTTATAGCCGTCGGCAATCCCTTCGCCCTCAGCCACACCGTCACAATGGGCATAGTAAGCGCGCTGCGCAGGTCGAATGTCGGGATCGAGGATTACGAGAATTTCATACAGACGGACGCTGCCATCAATCCCGGAAACTCGGGCGGGGCCCTCGTAAATACAAAAGGAGAGCTTATAGGGATAAACACCGCTATCCTGTCGAAGAGCGGCGGCTACATGGGCATAGGATTCGCCATCCCCTCGAATATGGCGAAATCCGTTATGGACAGCATTATAAAACACGGCAAGGTCATCCGCGGCTGGTTAGGCGTCACCATACAGAACATGACCCCGGACCTGGCCAAACAGTTCGGCATAAGCCGGGAAAAAGGAGCGCTTGTTACGGACGTGGTTGAGGACAGCCCTGCTGCAAAGGCGGGCTTCAGGCGCGGGGACCTCATAATAGCATACGACTCCAGGCCCGTGGAGAGCTCAACGGCCCTGAGGAACATGGTGGCCGCAACCCCGCCTGAAACCAGGGTAAGGGTGAAGATCATAAGGGACGGCAGGGAAGAGGTGCTGACCGTCACGATAGGCAGGCTCTCGGAAGAGGCGGTGGCTGCTGCAAAGAGCGAATACAGGAATGTCATGAAGGGCGTTCATGTGCAGGACCTTGATGCAGGGCTCAGGAGCAGCCTCGGCATACCGCAAAAGGTAAAGGGGGTGCTCGTCACCAATATTGAGATGGACAGCCCGGCTTTTCCGGCCGTGAGGCGCAATGACGTGATCATGGAGATAAACAGAAAGTCCGTCGAAAACACCGCTGACTATGAAAAGACGGTCTCAAAGATAGGGCCGAAGGACAGCGTGCTTCTCCTCGTATACAGGGAGGGCGGGTATATTTACATAACGATCAACCCCTGAGGGCGTTACCATGTAATGTTGCACGGACACGGGGTGCCCGCCCCTGATGCGGGCACCCGCCTGATGAAACTTTTCCTTCAGCATACGGTTCCGGGCAATCCCCATCCACGGTTAAATCTCATAAATGATCTTTCCAACGAAGAGTTGGCCGGCATGATCGGCTCTGTCCGGGTGGTTGTAAGCAGGTATCTGCAACAGTTGAAAACGGTATAGATACCTGAATCGACTTTAACTGTACGGCATGGTGAGGAGACCTGCGTAAAAAGATGTCGAGTTACAGACAGAAATTCTCCTTATGGTTTTATTGCGGTATGGAAAAATCCACTGGATTCCACTGCAATCCCTGTTATATGCTCCTTAACACCCGTTTCCCTTTGTTATCCATTATTGCCGGATACTGTTTGCTTGAATGAAGATCAAAACCAGTGTACAATTGCATATGGTGTAAAAATGGAACACGATCACAATCAACATGATACGACCGGCAGGAAACTTGGCCTTGCTATATTTATAAACGTTCTTTTAACTGTTGCTCAGGTTGTGGGGGGACTCTTATCAGGGAGTTTGTCTCTTATCGCTGATGCCTTACATAATCTAAGCGACGCGGGGGCTATATTGGTGGCTGTAGCGGCGCGTAAGATCGGCAACAAAGCAGCCAATACAAGTATGACTTATGGTTATAAACGAGCTGAAATTATTGGTGTTCTTATCAATAGCACAACGCTTGTACTCATCGGGATTTATTTAATATATGCGGCTGTAAACAAGTATTTCAGGCCAACGCCTGTTGATGGCTGGATTGTTTTCTGGGTTGCAGGAATTGCCCTTGTCATTGACATGGCTACAGCATTATTGACATATAGGGCCGGAGCCAAAGATAACATGAATATCAAGGCTGCATTCATTCACAATGTGTCAGATGCTCTTGCCTCTGTTGCGGTTATTATTGCAGGCATTATGATTATATGGTATCGGCTGTATATTTTTGATGTTATCGCAACGATCGGTATCTCCATTTATGTGATTTATCATGGAACGGGGCTACTGAAGAAATCCATATTAATAATCATGCAGGCTGTTCCGGAAGGAATGAGCATAGACAATATAAAGTCATCACTGACAACAATCAATGGTGTTAACGGGATTGATCATGTACATATATGGCAGCTTGATGATAAAAATATATATTTTGAAGGTCATGTCTTATTGGATAACGGGCAGTCCGAGCTTGTAAAGGAAGAGATAAGGGCTGCTTTAAAGGATCAGTTCAACATAACGCATAGCACAATAGAAACAACACAAAAGAAAAACCGCACATGACAATCGCATCAACCCGGAGGGCATTCCGTGCCGGTACGTTTTGTTGTCCTTAATGTTGCATGAACGGATAGCGGTGTAACCGGAAATTAAAACTATGGCATTTTTTGCGGACATAAGTGCATATCTGGCCCGGCAGTCCAGGACATTCTTGATAATACTGGGGATAATATCTGTTGTCCTGATAGGAATCATACACTATATGGAATCCGCCATAACAAGAGGACAACTGAGTTTTTCCATATTTTACCTGCTTCCCATTTTTTTTGTTTCATGGTATGTAAACTTAAGGGCAGGGATTATCTTCTCATTTATATGCGCTATAGTGTGGGAAGCAATTGATTTTATGACCGGACCTGCGCATTTACATCCTTTGATTCCTTACTGGAACACGGCTGTGAGACTGGGTTTTTTTCTTATAGCCTCAGTTATGTTGTCAAGGATTAAGATCATTACGTCCAAACTGTCAATGAATGTTGAACAACTCAGACGGGAGATGGATGAGCGCAGAAGGGCGCAACAGGCCCTCGATAAACAGAGAGACAAGTTCATCTCCGTATTGATTCACGATCTTAAAGGACCATTAATACCGGTGCTGGGTTTTACTAAAAGGTTAATAGACGGAAAAGTGAAATCTGAAGAAGATATCATGATAAATCTTAAAACAATACAGGCCTCTTCC
>WFVK01000269.1 GCA_015491705.1 Nitrospirota bacterium
AGACAGCCATTTCAGCATCCTCTATCTGATCCTTATAGCTCTTTATGGAGGCTACAAGGCTTCTCTCGTCAACCGACAGGTATACCCCTTCTTTCCGCCTGAAATCAGCGAGTTTCTCCTCAATCGCCGCTATCTTCTTTTTGTAATAAGCGATCTGATCCGACAAAAACCTGCTTGCGCCATATGCATCTTCTTTCTTCAGGCTGGAGATGGTTCCAATATACTTCCCTACCAGCGTGTTGACATATTCCTGCACCATCGCAGGGTCCTTACCCCGGTAGGAGACAGAAAAAAGGTTCTCCCTGGTGCTCTCGGTTATGTTCGTGGTCTTGGCGAATTTATCAATCATTGATTCCAGTTCCGCTTCGTTCTTTACCGCTGCATCAAGGTCCATGGCCCTTATCACCTTGAGCAGCACTTCCCTGCTCAGCATGGTATACTTCAGTCCGCGCAGGCTGTCTCCTTCGCGGGACCTTATCCTGTTTCCATGCAGGAGTCTTTTAATGGCGCTCTGCTGTATAAAGACCGTGCTTTTCGCCTCATATTTCTCGGGGAGCAAGAAACTGCCCCAGACAATAACGGACAAAACCGACAGTGATACCGAAATGAACAGATACTGCCGCCTGATAATAATACGCAGGAATTTTTTTATATCCATCTGTGCCGTATCCGTCGTATTTCCGGCCTTCTCCATGTAACCCTCACAGTTGCATTAAAATATCTCAGGGGGGGCAGACTCCGCCGCCCGTTTATGCAACATTCAGACAACTTATCTAAAACAGACTTTCCTTTACAACAACAACATCCCCCGGCTTCATCGGGATATTCTTACTCATATCCCCCTTCATCAGGTCTTTTGCTTTTACGTGTATTTTTATCCGCCCCGCGCCCTTGCTCAAGATCAGCGCGGGACTGGAGCCCAGGATGTCGCCGGGTAAGTCTTTCTTCCTGCTGCCTGCTTTCTTTCTCAGCACCACCACGTCATTTTGCTTTGCAAATTCCGTAAACCCGCCGGCTGACAGAATAACATCGAGGATGGTGAGACCTTCCCTGTAAGAAACAGTGGTGGGATTGGCTACGGCACCGACAATCCTGATCCTCTTGTCGAAGTTATCCGGAATAAACAGCATGTCGCCGGGCTCAAGCACTATATCCTGGCTGAAATCACCCTTTTCAAACAGCGCCGAGAAATCACTCTTTATCTTCTTCTTATCCCTTACAAGATATGAATTCTCCAGGTCTGCATTCTCCAGGGGACCCAGTTGTGAAAGGAATTCAAGAAGCGTTGTCTCTCTGTTGAGCGTTACCACCCCTGCGGGCGCCCCCTTGCCGAAGACGAATATACGGTAATTGGTCATATTTGTCACAATCACCGTCACAATAGGTGTCTTTACAACCTTTTTGAGCTTTTTCTCGAGCACCCCGGTCAATTCCATGGGAGTCAGGCCTGACGCCCTTATCTCGCCAAGCGCGGGGAGGGATATCTTTCCGTCGGGCCTGACCGTGGTTGTAATGCTCAGTTCAGGGCTTCCCCACACGGATATCTCAAGGGAATCGCCGTCTCCTATCACATAATCCCCTGCAGAGAGACCCGGTGGAAACAGGGCCATAAGCACAGGAAGTATGAGCAAACAGAAAATCTTTTTCACCATCCTGCCCTATCTCCCTCCGCGTCCGAAAAGAACAACCTTGACTGTATCAAGAACAATAAGAATATCCAGAAAAATCGACTGATATTTTATATAGTAAAGATCATATCTCAACTTCTCCATGGCGTCCTCTATTGAGTCGCCGTATTCATATCTGACCTGCGCCCATCCGGTAATACCCGGTTTCACGCAATGACGCTCGGAATAATAAGGTATCTGCTTTTTCAGGGATTCGACAAAGAACGGCCTCTCGGGCCTCGGCCCTATAAAGCTCATGTTTCCACATATGACATTAAAGAGTTGCGGTATTTCATCAAGGCGCAGCTTTCTCAATACCCTGCCGACCCTTGTGATCCTGCCGTCTCCTGAACGCGACCATACAGGGCCGGTGTGTTTCTCGGCATTGTCAATCATAGTCCTGAACTTGTAAACCATGAACACCTTTTCATTTTCCCCGATCCGTTCCTGTCTGAAAAGCACCGGCCCCCTCGAGTCCAGCTTGATCAGGACAGGCACAATTATTATAACCGGCAAGGACAGGACAATACCAATAACGGCAAGGACAACATCGAACATACGCTTTACACACCGCCTGGTCGCGGTAATCCTGAATCCCTCCGAAAAGATAAGATGGCTCGGATTCATGTTCTCGATGAGCAGCTTGCCGGTCAACTGCTCGTAAAATGAAGGGCCGTCGATTATGTCGATCCCCTGCAGTTTGCAGTTGAGAATCTCTCTGACAGGCAGAGTTCCCCTCCTTTCGCTGAGAGAGACGACAATCTTCTGCACCTTCTCCTTAAGGGCAACCGCAAGGATGCCGTCTCCATTGCCGATTATGGAGCTTCCCGGAACATGAACCGGCTCGCCGATACAGTTGACATAGCCCAGCAGGGCGAACCCGTTGCCGTTGCTGCGGAGTATGTTTCCCATGGTCTTTGCAAAGGGGCCGGTACCGAGTATCAGTACCCTCCTGGCGACAAGGGGCAGCTTTAAAAATATACCATACCCTATGTGCCATACCGACTGGAGCAAAACCGATATAAAGACCGACAGGAATAACATGCCTCTTCCAAGCTGAACATCGGGTATAAAGTAATAAAATGCACCGAGAGCCAGCGATGCAAAAAATCCTGCAAACAGGACTTTCAGGAGCACCTCCTTTTTGCCGTCTGTCTTTTCAGCGCTGTAAAGATCCAAGAAAAAGCATATGAATATCATGAATATCGAAAACGTAAGCGCCTTTGGCAGAAGGGGGGAGTATGTATACAGGACAAGGCCGGAAGGATGGCTCATGTAGAGCCTGAGGTAAACACCGGCGTAAGCGGATAAAAAAGTAATAAGAATGTCGCCGGCAATCAGGATGATATTTTTTCTTGCAAAAAAATTCATTTCTTTTTTATCCCTTCAAGCAGTTTCTTCGCTTCATCGATTTCCGGAAAATTCGACCGGCTGCCGAGACTGATTGCTTTTTCAAGCTCTTCCGCGGCCTTTGAGTGCATTCCCTTTTTTAAATACGCAAGCCCTAAATGGTAACGGACCGCGGGCTCAGCAGGAAGATAATCCGCCGCCTCCCTGAAGTTTTTTACGGCATCATCATACCTGCCGGTCTTAAAAAGAGCCCACCCAAGGGTGTCCGCCACGTTGCCGCTGCGGGGCGCTATTTCCCTAGCCCTTCGCGCCATGTCAACGGCCTTCTCTACAGGGCCGTAGCCCTCTGCATATAAATAGGCAAGATTATTCAGGGACGGAACATAGTCAGGGGATATCTCCAGCGCCTTTTTATGCATTTCTATCGCTGATTTCTCCTTCCCCGTCCTTTCAAAGATAACCCCCTGGAAAAAATAGGCGGGCGTATATTCAGGGTTGGTTTTCTGTATATTTTTAAAGAGTTCCATGGCCTTTCGGAAATTGCCGCCAGACATATACACTCTGCCCATCATAACCTTTGTCCTGATATTGTCCGGATTCATTTTTTCCGCTTTCTTTAAAGCGGCAACCGCATCCCTGAACCGGCCGTCTGCAGCATATGCCATAGCCAGTGTCTGATAACCGGCATCGTTTCCGGGCTCCAGGGAGATAAACTCCTTCGCGTTTCTCTCTGCTTCGGCATAATCTTTTTTCATTATGCAGAGATTTGCTATCCGCCTGCGGAGACCGGTCCTGCCGGCGTTCTTCGCCAGAATGCCTTCCAGTTCCCTGATTGCCCGGTCATATTCGCCCATGGCTGCATAAACACCTGCCAGTCTCTCCATACCGGCCTCAGGTGAGACCGCCTTCAGGTTTCCGAAGACATACAAGGCCTTTTTATAATCCCTGTTCGCCGCGTAGATACGGCCCTGCATATCGAGAATCCCGGCATCCTTCGGATAGAGACTCAATCCCTCCTGCAGGGTCTGGATTGCCTTCTCACTGTCTTTCTTCCTCTGGTAATATCCCGCAAGATAGAGGTACGCAACGGGTTTCTTCTGCCCTTTCGCCCTGGTATAGTAGGCAAGGGCCTCCCTATCTTTTTTGTCCGCTTCCATAATCCCTGCAAGCATTATCATGGCCATTACGTTTTTATCATCAATGCCGAGGACTCTCCTGTATTCTGCAATGGCCTTTTCCTTCTCTCCCCTGGCCATGTAAACCCGGGCGAGGTTGAAGTAGGGCCGGAAGAAATCCTGTTTATAGGCGATCGCCTTTTTGAAATACTCCACACCCCTGTCTGTTTCCCCTGCCCCAAGGTATGCCATGCCGATAATATTGTAGAGGAAGGCGTCATCAGGATTATCCTTCAAACCTTCCTTCAATGTCCTGACAGCCTTCGTGAAGTTTTTATTCCTGATATAGTAGCGGGCCAGTATAATCCTTGTATTGAGCAGGTCGGGAGCTATCCTGACCGCTGTTGTGAAGTCTTCCTCGGCCTTTTTGCTGTTTCCCGAGGATAGGTTAAACAATCCCTTCTTTATGTGTGCATCGACAAGGCTGGGGTTAAGCTCAATCGCCCTGTCGAATTCCTTCATTGCCAGGTCTCCCTTGCCGAGGGCCAGATAGGCGCTTCCGAGCAGATTATGGGCAAAGGCGTTTTTCTCATCCATCTCCAGGACCGCCTGCGTTGCTTTTTCTGCATCCTCCGCCCTGCCCTTTCTGAGATGTGTCACTGCAAGGAGCAATCTCGGCTGGATCATTTCAGGCCGCATGTCAATAACCCTCTGGAAGTCGCCGGTTGCCTTTTCCAGGTCGCCTTTCAACATGCGGCATAACCCGAGATAGTAATATGCGCCGGGGATGGCCGCCCTTCTGACGGATGCCTGAAAGGAGGCTATTGCATCATCTATCTTTCCCTGCCTGTAGTAAACCAGGCCATTGAGATACGGGCCTTCCGCTCTTTCTTTATACGATTCTTCAAGGTTCTGCGCTATTTTTCCGGCCTTCTCAAGTTCCTCCTCGCCTATATAGGTCATTGCCAGTTGAAACTGTGCCGCAATTTCACCGGGGAATAAATCAAGTATCTTCTGATAGATATTGATCAGGTCGCGTGTCTTATCCTGTTTCTTCCTGATATTCGCAAGCAGATACAGCGCCTTTTTATTTTTATCATCCGATTTAAGAACATCGGCAACAAGGGTTTCTGACCTTGCCGTCCTGCCGGTGTCCAGATAAATATCTGCAAGCATTATCTTTGAAGATATTCTCTCAGGAGACATCTTCAGCGCTTTCTTCAGGTACTCTTCCGCCCTGCCGAAATCCTTCTTCGCAGCATATGCGCCGGCAGCCACTTCGTACGCCTCGGGGTTTTTATCCTTTTCATTTTCAAAATACAGCTCGATCTCCTGCAGTGCATCACCGGCTCTCCCCAT
>WFVK01000270.1 GCA_015491705.1 Nitrospirota bacterium
CCGATATCCCATCGCTTTATAAAGGTTTTACGGCGGGCTCTCCGGCATGCTTATGCAACCTTAAGGAAAAGTATACCACGGATAAGCCTGCAATAACACCATGGCCCGCGGGAGGGGGAGCACCCCCTGAGAGTCATACAGGTTACAACTCTGGGTCCTCTTTGAAATAATAACCGCAGCGCCCCCCCGAGAGGGCTACATCCCTTATATCCCTGTCGTCTATCGGGAAAACGCGGCAGACCTTCAGCCTGCCCCTGCTGTAAATGCGGCACAACTTCCGGCCGGTAAGCACAGGGCAGGTGAAGACCAGCGAACAGCATTCAGCGCATTGGCGGCACCGCCCTCTCCTCAGGCTCAGTTGTGTTTCGACATAGTCCCTTCTGAACTGTAAAAGGTAAAGCCTTCTTATCTTGCCGGATGTATGGATGAAAAAGGCCGACTCCCTGATTCCCCTTGCATATCTGCATACCCTCGCCAGAACCTCACTGTAAGCAATCAATAATCATCCTCCCTTCTGAAACAGCCACTGTTCGATTCAGCATCTCCGCTCTCATCTTGCAGCCTCCTGCACCCATGGAACAATAATGTTTGAAATGTCATTGTAAAAGACGAGGAGTATCAGCATCAGCAGCAGGAACATGCCTATCCTGTTGGCCGCAGCCAATATCCTCTCGCTGAGAGGCCTGCCCCTGAACGCCTCTATCGAAAGAAACATCAGGTGTCCGCCGTCAAGGACGGGGACCGGCAAGAGATTCAGGATGGCAAGGTTGATGCTGATTATGGCGATGAAATTGAAATAGGTGTACGGCCCCGCCGCGGCGGCCTCGGCCGCGGCATCCATGATGAGTATAGGCCCGCCGACCTGTTTTGCGGAAAGCGCGCCGGTAAAGAGCTTTACCACGACCTCAAGCGTCAGGACGCACCATTCATACACCGCCTGCATCCCTTTAAAGGGGGCACTGAATATGCTGCCGCTTTCTATCACCGTGGCGTTCATCTTCTTGGAAATGCCTATTCTGCCGATCGTCATCTCCCTGCCTCTTTCATCTTTGACTTTTACGGGTTCCGGCGTGACCCTGACCTCGATGAAGGCATTGTCCCTTTTGATCTTCAGTCTCAGCTCTTTTCCGGGATTCTTCGAGAAAATATCGGCCATTTCACTCCAGTCACCTACACGTACTCCGTCAATGGCCACTATTGTGTCATTGCCTTTAAGTCCGGCCTTTGCCGCGGGGGAGCCCTCTTTGACATTGTCGATAGTTGTCGTCATGCTATCCAGTTCAGGTATCGCCACGGGCAGTTTCATGCCCAGGAATGCCGTAAAGACAAGAAATGCCAGCACAAGGTTGAAGGCGGGCCCTGCAATAATGATCGCGGCCCTCTTCCATACAGGCTGGAAGTTGAACGCCCTTGCCGTGTCCTCCCTGCTGATCTCTTCTGCCGTATCTTCGCCGAGGGGCTTGACATACCCCCCGAGCGGTATGGCTGAAATCATGTATTCCGTCTCCCCTATCTTCCTGCTGATTATTTTTGGTCCGAAACCGAGAGAGAACTTCAGTACCTTCACCCCCACAAGCTTTGCCGCGACAAAGTGGCCGAGTTCATGGAAAAAAATCAGCAGACCGAAAAGAACTACCGCCCAAAAAATTGACATGTCTTCATTTCTCCGTTTTTTTTACCGTACAAAATATTTAGCTGCGGGGTTCCGGAACAGCTTTACCCGCGATTCCCTGAACCCTGAACAAGGTTTTCCGGCAGGACTCCCCCGCCACAGCTCATGCAACATTACGGCCTATTATCTCCCTTGCCTTATGTCTGGCCCATTCCGAGACATTCAGCACTTCTTCTATATTGCGCGCCTTTAAGACCCTGTGCTCCGCCATCGTATCCGAGACAACACCGGTGATGCCCGTAAACGGAATCCGTTCTTCAAGGAATGCCTCCACTGCAACCTCGTTTGCCGCGTTAAGCACGCACGGCATCGTCCCCCCGGCCCTGAGGGCCTCATAGGTCAGCGACAGGGCCGGATATTTGCTGTGATCAGGCTCTTCAAACGTAAGCTCTCTGATCTCGGCAAGTTTCAGTGGGGGCAGAATGTCTCCGAGCCTGCCGGGGTAGGAGAGCGCATAAGCGATCGGGCCTTTCATGTCGGGCACGGACATCTGTGCAATGACACTGCCGTCGATAAACTCGACCATGGAGTGAATTATGCTCTGGGGGTGAAGGAGCACGTCTATTTTTTCAAAGGGCATATTAAACAGCCAGCATGCCTCTATCACTTCAAGACCCTTGTTCATCATTGTGGCGGAGTCAATGGTTATCTTTCTGCCCATGTCCCAGTTCGGATGTTGCAATGCATCGGAAGGTGTGACGGATTCAAGCTCTGATACGCTGCTTCTCAGGAAAGCGCCGCCCGAGGCGGTCAGGATGAGCCTTTCCACTTCATTCATGTCCCTTCCGTCCAGGCACTGGAAGACAGCGCTGTGCTCACTGTCAACCGGAATAATGGAGACCCCCTTTTCCGATGCCTCCGACATGATTATATCGCCTGCCATTACGAGTGTCTCTTTTGTTGCCAGCGCTATGTCTTTCCCCGCCTGTATGGCTGCATGGGTCGGCACCAGGCCGGCAGAGCCCGCAATCGCGGATACCACCATGTCCACACCCTCAAGGACGGCCGCCCGGACAATGCCCTCCTCGCCGGCAAGCACATCAACAGGCAGGCCTTTTTTCTTGAGGTCTTCAGCAGCCGGTTCATCCAGCACGGCGACAACATCCGGTCTGAAAGCCTTTATCTGGGATTCAAGCTCGCCGATGTTGTTCCTGGCCGCAAGCGCGGCCACCCTGAACCTGTCGGCGTGGCCGGAGATTACCTCGAGGGTGTTTTTGCCTATAGAGCCGGTGGAGCCCAGGATAGAAAGCCTTTTCAAAGGTACCTCACCATAAAATAAAGCACCGGTCCTGACACCAGCATACCGTCGAGTTTATCGAGTATGCCGCCGTGACCGGGAATAAGATTACCTGAATCCTTGACGCCCGCATCCCTTTTGAACATGGACTCGATCAGATCGCCTGTCATTGCCGTCACACCCATGACCGCGCCGATTGATACCGCGCCCTGCACTGAAAGGCCGGGGATGGCGAACATAATCTTTGACGCACCGGCCCCCAGTATGCCGCCGAGCACACTCCCGAATGCGCCTTCAATGGTCTTGTTGGGGCTTACGGCGGGACACAGTTTGTTTTTCCCCATATATGTGCCTATGTAATAAGCCGCGCTGTCCGATATCCATACCGATATATAGAGAAGGAAGATATATTCCCGCCCGGATGAATCCGTCCTTATCAACCATTGAAAACTTAAAAATCCCGCTATATAAAAAAAACCGACGGCAACGGGGCCGATCTCCGACATGCATCCCGAAGGTGTCGCCGCAAGAAACAGCCTCAGCAGCAATAACACGAAAATGCCGATGAAGACACCGCCGGGAAGCAGGGCAGGGTAAAGACAGGAAACATACAGCAGGATGGCCGCGATTACAAGGCCCGGGATATACAGTCTTGCCGGCACCCTGTACATAACGTAAAACTCCCGCATTGCAGCGATGCCGACGACTATGAGCAGCGCCAGGAAATAGGGCGGCGGGAGAAAATACAGATATGCAACGAGCAGCGGCAGAAAGACTGCGGCGACTATATGTCTTTTAACGTTGAAGCCTTTTTTTACCTTGCCTTGCATATGCAGTTCGTCCTTTCTTTTCCGGCAATGCGCCGAATCTTCTCTCGCGGCCCCGGTATTCATTAATGGCGGATATGAATTCATTCCTGCCGAAATCGGGCCAGAGCGTCTCCGTAAAGTAAAACTCCGAGTACGCGGACTGCCAGAGAAGAAAGTTGCTGAGCCTCATCTCACCGCTTGTGCGTATTATCAGATCAGGTTCCGGGATCCCGGAAGTATAGAGATAGGATTCCATGAGCTCCTCGGTGACCTGCCCGGGCTGCACGCCTTCCTCGATCATATTTTTTACGGCATGCAGTATCTCTTCCCTTCCCCCGTAACTGAGCGCGCATGCAACAATCAGCCCTGTATTGTGTTTTGTCAGGTCCTCGAAGGCTGCCAACAGTTTCCGGATCCTCAACGGCAGTTTCTCAAGATACCCGACCGCCCTGAAGATTATGTTCAGTTTATGCAGCCTGTCCATCTCCCTCCTGAGGTAAGAATCAAGGAGACGCATGAGGGCGTTGACCTCGGCCGCGGGCCGCTTCCAGTTCTCCATTGAAAAAGTATAGAATGTAACGGCCTTAAGGCCCTGTTCAATGGCCGTGTCTATTATCTCGTTGACGCGCTTTACACCGTTTCTGTGCCCCTCGATGCGCGGGAGCCCCCTCATGTTCGCCCAGCGTCCGTTTCCATCCATGATCAATGCTGCATGTCTTATGTTCATAATCGTAAATCCTGCGGTTGAATCAACCTTACAGCGGCATTAAATTCCGGCAGCACGCATGACAGTCTGCCCGTTTATGCGACAAAAACGTTAATTTCAGGACATTGTTCAGTCCTTCCCGAAATTATAATAGTAAAGGACGCCGCCTTTTGAAAATTCCCCGCTGAACGCCTTCTTTACAAACGAATACAAATCCCCTCTAGCAACAAGAAACAATTTACCGCCCTCTATACAGTAATCCGTGACAGTACCCGGCAGCTCTTTCAGTATCAGGTTCTCCTGCATCGCAGCGCCGTCCCACCACAGGGAATAGACCTCGGCCCCCCTGTAGCCGAGGCCGGGCATGGCCGATAATACGGGGATCCTCTTTACCACAATGACTTCCTGTCCGCGCTCCGTGTGTACGGACATGAGCCTTCCCCTTATAAACCACTTTGCATCAGGGTCATCCGCTGAATGCATCCTGTCTTTAAATCCAAGGTCGGAGTGCCCGTATGTCCCGCCGCTTTTCCATATGATATCACCGCCCGCGTCATAGAGCGTCAGATAACCCCTGTCATCCAGGGATATCAGGTCCGTCCGGCCGTTATTGCGCCAGTCAACATAAGTAAAGCCGTAGATATTCACCCCTGCCGGAAGCGTAAGCGGCCTTCCGGGCCTGTAGTCTCCGTCTCTCCATCCGCCCTCGTATACATGCCCGCTGAATATCCCGTAGGGCACGAACTTCTGCATTAGCAGGGTATTGTTTTCGACCCTCAGGAAATACGGCATACCGGTTTTAATCCTTACGTAACCTTCAGATGGCTCATATTCCATTACATATGAATTTATCCGGCCGCCCATGGAGTTTATCTGGCTGCTGTCCGAATCGCGGCCGGTCATGGATGTGACGAATATCTCGGCCCTTCCGTTATTGTTAAGATCGAGGATATCTATTGAGAGGTGTCTTTCATCCGGCCTGCCTTTTATCAGCCACAATTCACGGAGTTCGTCTTTAAGCTCATAGATTCTTATATCATTGCCGTCACTGATAACCGTCTCTTTACGCCCGTTGCCGTCGACATCACCCATGGCGATCAGGCGTCCGCCGGCAAGTGCGTATTCGCCCCACGGCTCCGTGTCAACCGCCGCAGAAAATATAAACTCTTCATCCGGCCCCGCCGCCCTGACGGAATCAGGGGCGGTCGCTTCCCTTATCTCCCCGAACAGCTTTGCGTCCTCTGTCCAGTAGAGTTTTATATTCAGAAACCTTGTGCCGCCTTCAACAGGGGTGGACAATATGAGAAACGCCTCTGCGCCGAGCTTTCCGGCAAGCCTTGACAGCTCCCCCGGTTCATAAGTGGATGTATATGTCTCGAGGATATCAAACCTTCCGGAATCTTTTAAAGATTCATAAAAGGCCTCCGACAGGGGCCAGTCGGCCTTCCTCTCCTGAAAGAATGCGAGTTTTATCTTTGAAGAGGTGATCCGGACCGTATCACCCCGTTTAATATCTCCCCGGATTATCTTGCAGAGATATGACCCGTCCGAGGCGTCTTTTTCTCTTACCTCTATTATCCCTGTAAAGTCTTCCGTCCTGCCGATCATCTCGTTTGTTACAGGGTGATAAAACGGCGCACCCTGCCTGAACACGGAAAAGCGCATACCCTTTTTTATGTCCTCCCGCGTGTCAAGACTGATCCTTGCAAGCCCTTTCCCGACCCGCGATACGGTACCGCTTGACGGCAGGAAATACTGCAGCACCAGGTCTCTCGCCCTGCTTGCTCCGGCGGGAATTCCTGAAGGGGCCTTTTCACCTGCGCGGCCTGACGGTTCAACGCCCCCGGGGGCATCACCGGCGGCCTGTATTACAGTGATGAAGACCAAAACAAGTGTTAACAGGGCAGCATAAAGTCTTTTCATTAAATTTTCAGCAAAAACCGGATAATTTTTATTTCAGCTTACCATTATAACTTATTCAGGGGTTCTTATCCAATTACGCTTGAAAGCGGCAAAAGGCGAGATATTTTTAATCCCGTAGCTGCATGAAGAGTTTCCTTCCCGGGCAGCGGGATAGCGAAAGACTCCGTGGAGAAAGGTTTCGGTTGACCGGAGGGATTAGGGCAGTGAAACCCCGGGCAATTTCCCTATAAGGTATTTGAAATCCCTGTCTTCGAAACTGAGCCCGCCGCCGACATATACCCCCCTGCGGCTGGAATTAAGGAGGTTGTCCACCCCGCTGCTTATAAAGACGTACTTGAAGAGACTGTAGTCAAGTCCCACCCTTGCATGGGCCTTCTCCGCCTCCGCCTCTTTTGCGCTTAAATCCCAGATGTCGAACTTCAGCCTCCCGCGGTCACGGTAGAAAAAGTAATCCGCACCGAATCCGAAGGTGTTTTCCATCAGCCCGATCCGGAGGACGAAGTCCTCAAATCTTTTTGCAAACTGGGCGCTGAACTCAACCTCGCTTTTTATCTCCTCCTCGGTTGTGGTGACCCCGTCTATCGTGGTGTATGTTGTCTGCACCGACCCCTTGGGGTCGGAGACGACTCCGAGTATGTAATACTTGTCCCTTTCGGGCTTCAGCGTCAGGTCAAAGTATCCCTTCCATTTGGATTCATTCGTGTTGTATTCGGTACGGAAATCCATGAATGTCCGGAGCCTGCCGAGGACTTCAAGGGATTACGCGCCTCCTCGGAAACCCTGCTCAGGGAGTCGTAGAGCTTCTTGTCCGTAACGAGTTTCCCCATCGTTCCCTCTCCCCGCTCTATACCGCGGGCGATATTCCCTATTGACCGTGAAACCTCCCTGAAATTCTCCACCCCTTCCCTGATCGTCTCCCGGTTTTCCTCGAGTACTTCCCTGAGCTCACCGGATGCCCGGCTCAGATTCTCCATAAGCGCCGGCCCCTTGTCGTTTATATTGCTCGCTATCCTGTCCATGTTGTCAAGGAGGCGGGGGCCCTTGCTGCCGAGCGCATCCGTGAATTTGTCCAGTTGAGCGATTATCCTGTTCAGGGGTTCCCTGTTGTCTGTTGAGATATCCCTGAGGTTCTTTGTGAGAATCCGGAGGTTATGTATGGACTCCCTGATCTCTTCCCTCTGGGTTTCTCCGAATACGCTGTTGATGCTTGCGGTCAATTCGCTTACATATGAGGCTGCGGACGAGAGCTGGTTTGCAAGCCTGTCGATATTGGCCGCGGGCACGGCATGTGCTATCGTATCGCCTGACTTCATGAGGGGTTCATCCGGGGTGCCGGTGGAGAGCGCTACATATTTGTCACCCAGCAGGCCGGTCATTCTCAGATATGCCGTTGCGTTCCTGTATATCTTTATATCGGGGTTTATCAGGAGCGTGAGCCTTGCTTTGCCGTCTACAAGCGCGACGCTGTCGACTATCCCCGCCTCAACACCGGCGATCTTGACACGCGATTTTTCATCAAGCCCGCTTATGTCGTCAAATACCACATACAGCTTGTAGCCTTTCTCCCACAGGAAGGGCAGGCTGCCGATCTTGAATGTCATGTAGGAAAGCACGAGGATTACCATAATTGCAAAGATTCCGACTTTCAGTTCCGTTGAGAATTGTTTCATCTGATTATTCCCTCTAACACTATAGGTCCCTCCGCCCGTCCTTCGATAAACTGTCTGACAACAGGGTCCGGCGTATTCCTGATCTCCCCGGGCGAGCCGGACGCAATAATTACACCATTATAAAGCATGGCGATTGTATCCGCAATTTTATATGCGCTTTTCATATCATGTGTAATGGTCACGGACGTCACGTGCAGCGTCTCCCGCATTTTTATGATGAGTTCATTGACGGCATCGGCCATTATCGGGTCAAGGCCTGTTGTAGGCTCATCATAAAGCAGTATTTCCGGCTCCATTGCAATGGCCCTTGCAAGACCCACCCTTTTCCGCATCCCCCCTGAAAGCTCTGACGGCATCAGATCCTCAACGCCCACAAGCCCTACCATCCTGAGCTTCTGAATTGCAATCTTCTTGATCTCGGAATCCGACAGGCGCGTGTGGCGCTTCAGGCCGAAGCCCACGTTTTCCCATACCGGCATCGAATCAAACAGGGCAGATGACTGGAAGAGCATCCCGAATTTCTTCCTGAGTTCGTTTAATCCCTCTTCATCAAGCTGCGACAGGTCCGTTGAGTCCACAATCACTGTTCCCCTGTCCGGCTTTAAAAGCCCGATGATGTGCTTTAACAGCACGCTCTTTCCCGAACCGCTGCCGCCGATGACAACAACGCTCTCCCCTTTACGGACCTTCAGGCTGACTCCGCGGAGCACCTGGTTTTCCTCAAAAGATTTATGTACATCCCTCAGTTCAATCATTAAAAAAGCCACGCTGACAGGAAATAATCCGAGATAAGTATGGTCATTGATGAAAAGACAACCGCACCTGTCGTTGCCCTGCCCACACCCTCTGCTCCCCCACTCGTGTAAAATCCCTTGTAACAACTGATGAGGGTGAATGCAGCCCCGAAAAAGCACGCCTTTGTAAGTCCGACATATATATCCTGCACCTGGAGGAAGTTCCATGTCGCCCTGAGGTAGGACTTTGAGCTTGTGCCCAGCAGCGTCACGGTGACAAAGTATCCGCCGAGTATCCCTATTATGTCGGTCACCACCGTAAGCGCTGGAAGCATCATCAGGCCGGACAGAAAGCGGGGAACGATGAGATATTTTACCGGGTTTGTGGCCAGGGTCTCGAGGGCGTCGATCTGTTCGGTAACCCTCATCGTCCCCAGCTCAGCGGCCATTGCAGCGCCCGCGCGGCCCGTGACGATCAGCGCGGACAGCACCGGGCCCAGCTCCCTTGTCATTGAAAGCGCAACAACAGAGCCCACGAGCCCCTCCGCGCCGAAGCGTTTGAAGCCCGTATAGCCCTGAAGCGCAAGTACCATGCCCGTAAACACGGCCGTTATCAGTACCACGGGCAGGGAGTTGACGCCTATCTCGAGCATCTGCCTTACAATATTCCTTACATCAAAAGGCGGTCTCGCAATCCCCTTCAGCACGGCATAAAACAGGAGGATGAACCGTCCGAGACCCTCGGCGGGCTTTTCCATAAGCACGCCTATGAATTCAATAAACCTGATGATCATTTCTTGTTAAACACGATTATACGACATTCCCATTTTTCCCGGAATATCATACCCCCTGAACCCTCACCATTAATAATAAAGCGCAAACCTGCGCATCCTAACATTTTCTATAATGCTGAGCGCAATGAAGTTTGAAAGCAGCGCTGTGCCCCCGTAACTCATCAGCGGCAGCGGGACACCCACAACAGGCATCATGCCGAGTGTCATCCCGATATTGATGAAAAAGTAAAATGAGAACATGAACGTTACGCCCAGGACGAGAAAACAGCCCTCGGTGTCGCGCGCCTTTTTGGCGGTGTCAAAGCCCCTCCATATAATGAAGAAATACAGCAGGAACAGGACGGCACTGCCCAGGAAACCTCTTTCCTCGGCAAATATCGAAAATATAAAATCAGTATGGTTCTCCGGGAGAAACCTGTACGGCCCCTGCGTGCCTTTCATATATCCCTTGCCCAGGAATCCCCCGGCGCCGATGGATATCTTTGACTGCGTAACATGATAGCCTATGCCGCGGGGATCGGCCTGGGGGTCTATAAATGCTATTATTCTCTGTTTCTGATACCCTTTCAGCCCCTTCCATATAATGTTGCCTGCAAAGGGCAGTGACACAACCATTGCAATCACCATTATCAGGATTATCTTCTTTCTGATCCCTGCAATCAGAACCATTGCAGTGAATATGAACAACAGTATCACGGTGGTGCCGAGGTCAGGCTGTTTAAGGATGAGAACCGCCGGGACGACAAAGAACACCGCTGTAATCTTCGCCAGTTCACTCATTCCGAGCATTGTCGCCTGTCCGGTGCCGGACAGGTAACGCGACAGTGCAAGGATGAAGAAAATCTTGAAAAACTCCGCGGGCTGAAAAGACAGAAAACCGAGGTTTATCCACCGCTGGGCCCCCATCCCCTTTTTCCCCGCAAAAAGCACAATGACAAGAAGGAGTATCCCGAACATGAACAGGGGGTAGGCAAGCCTGATAAACCACTTGTAGTCGACGCTTACGACAACAAAAAACACGAAGAGGCTCAGGATTATCCAGTAAAGCTGTCTCAGGTAAAAAGACTCCTGCTCGGCATCCAGCACCGGCCTTGTAGCGCTGTATATCGTCATCACCCCTATCAGGGAAACGATAAAAGGCACTACCAGTATGCTCCAGTCAAAATTATCAAGCAGCCTTCTGTCTATCATTGAAACACTCCCACCCTTGCGGAATCTCAGCCCTGCCTGTAGTATGCCTCGATAACCCTTCTGGCTATGGGCGCGGCGCTCGTGCTTCCATGGCCGCCGTGCTCTACAAATACGGCTACGGCGATCCGCGGGTCTTCTCCGGGGGCGAACGCCACAAACCACGCATGATCTTTATATTCGGCAGGGCCTTCTTTCTGGTTCATATCTCCCGTGACAACCTGTGTTGTACCGGTCTTGCCCCCGATGCTGACCACCCGGGACTGCGCCAGCCGGCCCGTACCGTCCCTGTCGGCTACAACGCCCATGAGGGCCTTTTTCACCAGCCTGATGTTTTCAGGTTTTATTTTCACCACGCTTTCGGGCCTTATATCCGTGTCCGTGTATTTCAGAAGATGCGGTTTAAACAATCTGCCGCCGTTGACAACCGCGGCCATGAGCTTTGCCATCTGTATGGGGGTCGCCGAGAGATAACCCTGTCCTATCACTGTATTCAGGGTCTCGCCCTTGTACCACTTCTCATGCCTTTTCTCGAGCTTCCAGGCGGAAGTGGGGACGAATCCGGAGACTTCACCGCTGAGTTCAACACCCGTGCGCCTGCCGAGACCGAAACCGAAGGCATACTGTGCAAGCGTGTCTATACCGAGTTTCCTGGCTATTTCATAAAAATAGACATCGCAGGACTCAACCATGGCCTTGTACAGGCGTACATTTCCGTGCCCGCCGGCCTTCCAGCACTTGAATACCCTGCCGAAATATATCGATCCCCTGCAGGTATAGGTTGTATCCCTCGTGACGATCCCCTCTTCAAGCGCGGCGATTGCGGTTATTATCT
>WFVK01000271.1 GCA_015491705.1 Nitrospirota bacterium
AGTTAAAAAAACTTGATATTATCAAGGCAACACAGAAAGTCAGGGAAGAAAGTGACAGTCTGTTAAATGACCAGGGATTTACTGTCCTGTCTGTTGCGGTATCGCACTTTATTGCCAACATTGCCGAACACCCTGAAAAACTATACAGGGAATTTGTGCATTGAAAATATATCTGGATACTTCTGTAATCAACGTTTATCTTTTCGGCAAATACTCTGAAGCAGAAACCACGAAAGTCCCGCATGTCTCCAACCTTTTCAATATTATTAATTCCGGTAAAATTCATGCCCTGATTTCGCTCTACACCTTACAGGAAGTATTTATGTTCTGCAAAAAAATATTTCGCGGCGAAGCCGGAAATATAAGCAGACTTGCCTTCTTGGACCTTCTTGAAAATAATGCATCCCTTACAGGATTGTTAACACGGGAAGAACGATTATTGCATCATAAACAGTTCAATCTTGATGACCTTTCAGATCAGCCCCATGCCATAAGTGCATACCTTAATAAATGCGATGCCATTGTAACCTATGATACTCACTTTCAAAAAATAAAAGATAAAATTTCAATTTATACCCCTGAAGAAATTGTTTCAAAGCTTCAATGATTATTTTCTTATACCTGTGTACTGCCCCCCCCTTATCCGTGTTTATCCGCTCAAATCCGCGGCCAGGGCTGATTTCATTGAAAAATTGACTAAGTCATCTTTCTTTGTTAACCTAATCTTACAGGAGGCACTGAACATGAAACTTACAAAAAAACAGAAGGCAAAGTTAAAAAAATAATCCGAATCTCAATCCCTCACCCTTCGCGTCACCTGGCGTCCTTCGCGGCTGCATCTCACCCGTGCCTTTTTATGTATTCGGCCACTTCTTTCCTGTACGCGCGGTGAAGCGTGCGGGTGACCCTGCCGGGTGAATCCGCGATCTTTGCCCCATCGACCTCTGCCACGGGCATTACTTCCATTGTGGTGTTTGAAATGAAGACTTCCTGTGCATTGCAGAGCTCTTCCTTTCTGAATCTCCCTTCCCTGACACCGATGCCAAGGTCCCCGGCAATATCCAGGATCATTCTCCTCGTTATCCCGTCCAGTATGCCGACATCGACGCCGGGGGTGCACAGGATGCCGTCCTTCACAAAAAAGACGTTCGTTATGGTCCCCTCTGCGATGCAGCCCCTGTAATTGAGCATCACCGCCTCGTATGCGCCCCTGGCCGCGGCCTCCCTTTTTGCGAGTATGTTGTTGAGGAAGTTGAGGGACTTTATCTTCGGATCCAGGGCGCCCCTGTAATTGCGCCTCGTGTTGACTACCGCGATCCTGACGCCTTTACGGTAATACCGCGGGGGGTATTTCCTGAAGTCACCGGAGATTATTACAAAGGTGGGGCTGGGACAGAGCGAGGGGTCCAGGCCCACAGGCCCGGGACCCCTCGATACGGTTATCCTTATCACCGCCTCCTTCTGGCCGTTCGCCTCCATGGTCATGTAAACAGCCTCTTCTATGCGGCCCGGATCCATGGGGACTGCAAGGCCGATCATGGATGCGGAACGGAAGAGACGCGCGATATGTTCACTGAACTTGAAGACAACGCCCTTATAAGCCCTCAGGGTTTCATAAATGCCGTCTCCGTAGAGAAACCCGTGGTCAAAGACCGAAACACATGCCCTGTCTTCCGGCACAAGCCTGTCGTTCAGATAAATCATGAAATAACCTTACCGCGGCATAAAAACACCGGCACGGGCATCACTCAAAATTCTTATGGTACTCCCTGACCCTTGCGGCAAATTTCCTGCCGAATTCATAGCACTCCGCCTCGTCCTCCATGGAGGGCCTGTAGATCACCTGGACGCCGGGTTCAACGGTCTCGAGCTTCATTCTTGCGAATTCCTCATAGGCCTCTTTGACTGCACCGCCGCCCCATCCGTAACTGCCGAAGGCCCCCATGATCCTGTTCGCGGGACGTAATCCCCTCAGGTGCGCCAGGAATTCAGCCACAGAGGGAAACAGCATATTGTTCAGGGTTGGACTCCCGATGAGGCAGCCCCTCGACTTCCAGAATTCCTTTATCGCCCCGCTCATGGGTGTTGAACGGAGCTTTATCACCCTGCAGTCAATCCCCTCGTCTCTTATCCCCTGCATTATCGGGACCGTCATGCGTTCCGTGCTGTTCCACATGGTATCGTAAATAATCGAGACCCCGAGATTCGCCCTGCCGTTCGCCATGTCGAGGTATTTTTGTATTATGCCGCCCGGCGCCTTCCTCCAGATTATCCCGTGGTCAGGGGCGATCATGTCTATTTCAAGGCCGAGTTTCTGCACCTCTTCGATCTTCGATTTGATGAGATGCCCGAACGGCATGAGAATATTTGCATAGTAGTCGATTATGGAATCCTCCAGTTCGCAGAGCGAGGCACCGGCGGTGAATTCATCGTCAAACCTTGCAGAGGTTGCGAGGTGCTGGCCGAATGCATCCTGCGAGAAAAGCAGTTTCGCCTCCCTGACATAGGTCATCATTGAATCAGGCCAGTGGAGCATCGGGGTTTCGAGAAATACAAGGGTATGCCTGCCCGTATTGAGTGTGTCCCCCGTCTTGACGATCCTGAAATTCCATTTTGAGGTGTCAAAGTGCCTGTCAAGACCTTTCCTGCCCCTGGCGGTGATATGGATGGTGGCCCCGGGGGCGAGCGACATGATCCTGTCCAGGCTGCTCGCGTGGTCGGGCTCGATGTGGTTTATGATCACGTTTCTGATATTCGACGGGTCGGTCAGGCCCGTTATGTTTTTTACGGTATGGCGTACAAAGTCATGCTTGACCGTGTCGACAAGCGTTATCTGCTCGTCCATTATGAGATAGTTGTTGTATGTGGTGCCGTTGGGGGTCACATATCCGTGGAAATCCCTTACAGCCCAGTCAATTGCGCCCACCAGATAAATATCCGGTTTTATTTCTACTGGTTTCACGTTTCCCTCCATATTAAGATAAGTCAAGATAATCTCAGGGCGGCATGAATATATCACCGGCAGGCAGCCGCCCCTGATCAAGATAACGGTACTGAATTTTACCAGTTGGAAATAATACTTTCAAGCCGGGGCAGGGATTTTCAGCACCGGATATCTTCGGGCTGAATAATTATGTCTCATGTTGTATCATAGGTGTGAAGCGTCTCCATCCTCAACAAGGAATTTCAACATCTGTAATACCTTAATGCCGCACTAACAGGCTGGAGAGCGTGTGCAAAACCCTGTTCAAGGTGCAGGGGGGGGGCCTGTCCAACGGTTATAAGGCAATGAGACACGAACATCTGAGAAATATCGCAATCATCGCACATGTGGACCACGGCAAGACCACGCTCGTGGACTGTATGCTGAAACAGGCCGGCACGTTCCGTTCCACTGAAACGGTCAGGGAGCGTGTCATGGACAACACCGATCTGGAGCGGGAACGTGGGATCACTATCCTGGCGAAAAACACCGCGGTGGATTTCAACGGGGTCAAGATAAACATTGTGGATACGCCGGGACATGCGGATTTCGGGGGCGAAGTGGAGAGGACGCTCAAGATGGTGGACGGCGTCCTCCTGCTCGTGGACGCCTCTGAAGGACCCCTTCCCCAGACAAGGTTCGTGCTGAAGAAGACCCTGGAGCTCAACCTGCCTCCCATACTCGTGATCAACAAGATAGACAGGCCGGATGCGCGGATACAGGAGGTACTGAATGAAGTCTATGACATGTTCATAGACCTTGACGCCGCTGAGGAACAACTCGAATTTCCCATAGTCTATACCAATGCCAAGAAAGGCACCGCGCAGCTCGATATACAGGATGAACCAGGGACCCTCAGGCCCCTCTTCGATCTCATCCTCCAGACCATTCCGGCCCCCGAAGGCGACACGGGGGGCCCGCTGCAGATACTGATCACGAGTATCGATTACAACGACTATGTTGGCAGGCTGGCCGTGGGGAGAATATTCTCAGGCAGCGTGCGCACGGGCGATGCCGTGGGCGTGGTGACAGGAAACGGCGATACATCCGCAACACGCATCACCTCCCTCTATACGTTCAAGGGGCTCCGGCGCGTGGAGACCACAGGGGCATCCGCGGGTGACATAATCGCCCTGGCCGGAATAGAGGGAATAAACATAGGGGATACCATCACCGACCTGAAGAATCCCAGGCCGCTCCCCAAGATCAAGGTGGATGAACCGACTATTTCAATGGTCTTTTCCGTCAACACATCGCCCTTTTCCGGCAGGGAGGGGAAATTCGTCACATCAAGGCACCTGAAGGAAAGGCTCGAAAAAGAGCTTCTCTACAATGTATCAATCAGGGTCGATTTTGACAACCCGGATGCATTCAGGGTAATGGGCAGGGGTGAACTGCAACTGGCCATCCTGATCGAGATGATGAGGCGCGAGGGTTATGAACTGTCGGCATCCATGCCGGAGACCATTACAAAGACCAGGGACGGGGTTGTATACGAGCCGATGGAACTGCTGGTCATTGATGTGCCGGAGAAATACGCCGGCGCCGTGATCCAGCAGGCGGGGGCGAGCAGGGGAAAGATGCTCAAGATGCTGAACAACGGCCGCGGCAGGGTGAGGCTTGAGTTCAGGATACCCTCGCGCGGACTGATCGGGTTCCGCTCAAGGTTCATGACCGACACGCGCGGCACCGGGCTGCTGAACCACCTGTTTGACGGGTATGAACCGTGGCAGGGCTATATGACCAAGAGGGGTACAGGCGCGCTGGTGGCGGACAGGCCCGGAAAAGCCACACCCTATGCGCTCTTTCATTTGCAGCCGAGGGGCACCCTCTTCATAAAGGAAGGCACCAGGGTTTACGAGGGTATGATCGTGGGGGAGAACTCCAGGGAAAACGACCTGAATGTCAATATCACCCGCGAAAAGAAGCTCACCAATATCAGGGCTGCGGCCTCGGATGAGGCGCTTCAACTGATACCGGTGAAGATACTGAGCCTGGAAGAGGCCATAGAGTTTATCAGGGAGGATGAACTGGTGGAGATAACGCCGCTCTCCATACGTTTGAGGAAAAAGGTTCTGCCCGCCAATATGCGGCCCAGGACAAACAGGGAAAAAACTTAGAGGTCACACGCGGCTCAGATATTCCTGTTTACCATCTCCCTGAGTTCTTTACCCACTTTGAAGTAGGGTACTTTCTTCGGGGGCACGTCAACGCTTTCACCGGTTTTGGGATTTCTGGCCTTCCTTGCCTTTCTGCTGCGGAGCCTGAAATTTCCGAATCCCCTTATCTCCACTTTACCACCGTTTGCAAGGGCCTCCTTGATGCTGTCAAAGATGGTTTCTATTATGACCTCGGTCTGTTTCTTCGACAGGCCCTCGATTTTCTCGGCTATTTTTTCAATAAGAACAGATTTTGTCATAAATCCCTCCTATATAAATAATCTGACCGTTTCAGAACTCACCTCACACCGGCATAAAACCATCGCCCGCTCGTGGCGGGAGAGACCGCCGGGAAAAGCTTTATCCGCCATTCCCTGAGGAAATATTCCGCACGGCATAGTTAAATAACCCCCTTAATCCCCCTTAACCTAAGGGGGAAATATATCCCCCCTCTTAGGTTAAGAGGGGTCGGGGGAGTTATCCGATTAATTTCTCCTCCTGCAATAAAGACTTATTTTCAGTACCCCCTCACCCTATAACCAATAAACCCTTGAACCCTGAACCTGCAACACCTGAAGCCTTTCATGCAACGTCAAGGTTTGTTTTCTCCGGACGGTCACAGCGCAAGCATATACTTCAGCCCGATTCCGGGAAAGACCATGTTTACCAGCCTTTCCGGCAGCTCTCCCCTGAGCAGGTCGAAAAAACCGAACTTTTCTTTTTTCTCAACCACCGCGGGTTCGCCGCTGATACCGCTGAGCGTTCCCGCCAGCATTACGGCGTCATGGAGATTCCCGAGTTCATCCACAAGCCCCAGTTCCTTCGCCCTCCTGCCCGTGAAAACCCGCCCGTCCGCAAGTTTTTTGACATCTTCAAACTTCATGCCCCTTGCCTCTGAAACCGCTCTGATGAACTGCTCATGCACGTCGTCAAGGACGGCCTGGAGGATCTTCCTCTCTTCCGGGGTCATGGATTTGAAAACAGAGGCCATGTCCTTGTGCTTGCCGCTCTTTACCACTTCCGTCTTTATCCCGACCTTTTCCATCAGGCCCCTGACATTCGGTATTTCCATTATCACGCCGATCGAGCCCGTCAGGGTTCCGGAGTTTGCCACTATCCTGTCGGCCGGAGCCGAGATATAATAACCGCCGGAGGCCGCTACCGATCCCATCGAGACAACGACCTTTTTATTCTTCTTTATCCTGAGTATCTCTTCATATATCTCCTGCGAGGGCGCCACCGCACCGCCCGGGCTGTCCACCCTGAGAACGATGGCCTTTACTGAACGGTCTTTTGAATACTCCTTCAGTTCCTTGATTACGCGGTCTGAATCTATGATCACACCCGTCACCCGCACTATCGCGACTTTTTCACCGAGGGGAACGGTGCGCGAGAATGTCATCATAAGGCTGATCAGGACGACGATCACAAAGATTACCGCAAAAAAGATCAGAACTTTTTTCATGAGATCATTACCTTACAGTTGCATGAAAGCATCGTCCGCAGGCGGGAGAGCCTGTTGGAAAAGCTTTATCTGCCATTCCCCGAGGAAATACTCCGCACGGCATATTTCTCCTCCTGCAACAAAGATGTATTTTTCCAATCCCCTCGCCTTGTAACCTCTGAACCCTGAACCGGCAACCAACAGGATCGTTATCCGATCATGGTCTTCATGCTGAGGTCTATCTTCCTTTCGGCCGGATTGACGTTTATCACCCTTGAGGTCACCTCGGTGCCTATCTTGAACAGCTCCTCTGTTTTCTCGTCCGGGTTCTTCTCGATTTCGGAGTTGTGTATCAGCCCCTCCACCCCGTCTTCAAGCTCCACGAACAGGCCGAAATCGGTAATGCTCACAACCTTTCCCTTTACCGTATCGCCGAGGTTATACCTTGCAGGGATGTTGTCAGTCCACGGATCAGGGGTCAGTTGTTTTATGCCGACCGATATTCTCTCCTTTTCAGGTTCGATGTTCAGGAATACTACCTCGATGTCCTCTCCTTTTTTCAGGACGTCGGACGGATGTTTTATGCGCTTGCTCCATGATATGTCGGATATGTGAAGCAGTGCGTCCACGCCTTCCTCCAGTGCGATAAAGGCCCCGAAATCGGCGAAGCTCTTCACCCTGCCGGTAACCTTCTGGCCCACGGAGTATTTCTCCTTCACGATCTTCCATGGATTGGGTTTAAGCTGTTTTATGCTGAGCGATATCCTCTTTTCGTCCTTGTTGACCTTTATGATAACGGCATCCAGCTTGTCCCCGACGGAGTAATACTTGGATGGTTTTATGGACTTTTCGACCCAGTCGAATTCCGTGACATGGATAAGACCCTCGACGCCCTCCTCAAGCTCCACGAACATGCCGTAGTCAGTGGTGGTGATCACCTTGCCGGTCACCTTTTTCCCCGCAGGGTATTTTTCTTCCACCGTTGTCCAGGGGTCGGGCTTTTTCTGTTTGTAACCGAGCGTGACCTTGTTGGTCTCGCGGTTAAATGTAAGCACAACCACTTCAACCCTGTCGCCGATCCTGAACAGCTCACCCGGATGGCTGATCCTTCCCCATGACATGTCGGATATATGAAGCAGGCCGTCCAGTCCGCCGAGGTCGATGAATACCCCGTAGTCCGTAAGATTCTTGACCGTGCCCTCTATGACGGCGCCTTCCCTGAGCTTGGCGAGTGTCTGCTCCCTGAGCCTGTCGCGCTCTTCCTCGAGCAGGACCCTCCTTGAGACGATCACATTGGTACCCCTCTGGTTAATGTTCAGCACCTTGAAGGTATAGGTCTGTCCGATGAGATGGTCCGTGTTCTTCGGCGCCTTGAGGTCTATCTGGGAGCCCGGCAGGAAGGCGTTTATTCCGTTGATGTTGACGGTCATCCCGCCCTTGACCTTGCCGGTGATCCTGCCTTCCACCGTAAGGCCCTTTTTGTATACATCCTCTATCATATCCCAGGCCTTCACTCCTTCGGCCTTCTGCCTCGAGAGCTTGACAAACCCGTTGGCGTCACTGAGATTCTCGACAAAGACCTCGACCTCATCGCCGGGCTTTAAACGGCTGTGCTCGTTCTCCACAAGCTTGCTGACGTGGATGAATCCCTCGCTCTTGGAGCCCACATCGACTATGACCCCGTCCTGCTTAATCTGGATAACCTTGCCCTTTGTTATTGCACCGGGCTTCAGTCCCTTAAAAGAATCCGCATAAAATTTTTCCAGGTCGTTCATTTGTAATTCCATGGTTTATATTATATTACCTCCTGACAGAAATTTCCTTTATAATGAATTGATGATAGTATACCCTACCGCTGCATAAAATATCGCCCGGCGGGGCGAAAACGGACCTTATCCGCACCTGTTATCTGCATATTCCTGTTTCAGTTTTCCTATGGCCTCCATGATTACAGCGCCTATCTCCTTATGCTGCAGGTGTTCCCCGTAGCCTTCCCGGCCTGTTGTAGAAGTATAATACATCGGCTTCCCGAAAACCACTGTTATCTTCGCCCGTCTCAACCATCTGGCGCCGACAGGCAGGGCCCTGTCAGAGCCTGAGATCAGGGTGGGAACGATCGGCGCCCTGCTGAGGCCGGCGATCACTCCTATGCCGCGCTTGGCTTCAAGCAGTTCCCCTGTCTCGCTTCTCCTGCCTTCGGGAAACATGACAATAAGCTCGCCCTTTTTCAGTCTCCCGACCGCCTCCTTAATCATGGAAGGGCGCGGCCTGTCTCTGTCGACCGGGAATGAAGCAGGTCTTATTATCCTGCCGAGAACCGGAATTTCAAAGAGGCCCTTCCTTGCCATAAAGGTACCCCGTCGCGGAAGCACCGCCCCTATCACGGGAGGATCCAGATAGCTTATATGGTTTGCGGCGATGATAACGCCCCCCTCCGCGGGGATGTTTTCCCTGCCCTTCACCTCCAGGCCGCCGTTGACAAGGCATACAGCCCTTATGATCAGGGCGGCTATTTTATATAATACGTCAAAGAACAGCTTCATTCGTGTTCAGGGAGTTCATGATTTTTTCTACGACTTCTTCTATGGTTAAGCCGGTTGAATCTATATAAACCATATCAGGGCTTTTTTTCAAGGGGGAAACCTTTCTTGAGGAGTCCCTCAGGTCCCTTTTTTTTATGTCTTCAATTGTTTTCTCCATGGTGATGCCGGGCTCGGATGACTTCAGTTCCCCGTATCTCCTTCTCGCCCTCTCTTCAACCGCGGCATCAAGAAAAAACTTGTTCCCCGCCTCAGGGAAAACAACAGTGCCCGTATCCCTTCCTTCAATCACGACCCGTCCCTTAAGACATATCTCCCTCTGCAGTGCAAGGAGCTTTTCCCTTACAGCCGGTACGGCGGAGACCCTCGAGCTCAGTTCACCGATTTCCGCGGTCCTTATCTGCGCTGTGACATCCCTGCCGTCAACCATGACCCTGCCGTTACTGAAAGTGATGCCTGTATCCTTCAGCATCAGGGCAATGGCGGCTTCATCAGCGGGGTCGATTCCCGATTCTCTGACCTTCCATGCCACCGCCCTGTAAAGTGCCCCGGTATCGAGATATTCATATCCGAGCCTGCGGGCGAGTATCCTTGACACGGTGCCCTTCCCCGCCGCCGAAGGGCCGTCTATGGTTATTACGTTTTTCATTCAGTTGAAACTATATAGCCGCTTCGCCTTTTTCCCCTGTCCTGATCCTTACCACTTCCTGCAGGTTGTAAACAAATATCTTCCCGTCACCGATCTCGCCGGTCTTTGCAGATTCCGCTATTATATTTACGACTTCCCCGGCCCTCTCGTCAGGTACAACGACCTCTATCTTTATCTTCGGAAGAAATTTCACCTCATACTCCACGCCCCTGTAAACCTCCATATGGCCTTTCTGCCTGCCGAAGCCCTTCACCTCTATAACGGTCATCCCCTGCACGCCCGCGTCCGTCAGCGCCTTTCTTACATCATCGAGTTTGAAATGCTTAATGATGGCGGTTATCATCTTCATGGCATTTTCCTCCTGTTTTGATTATTCTATTCCATAACAGCAAGTACGGATAGTTATATTATCAAAAATAAAATTATTCAGCCACCGCGCTGGATCAATCAAATTTTACAGACGCCGTGACTGTTGATCAGAAGACATACAGGGAAATATCAGAGGCCGCCCGCAGCACGCCTGACCCTGAAAGGGCCGAGAGAAGCCTTCTCAGGTTTATCGAGCTGAATCCCGGAACGGAACGTATTTTTCCTCACCTGCCGGCAGTGGCCGGCCTTTTCGCCGTGAGCCGGTTCCTTGCGAATTACTGTATTGCCTGTCCCGGGGAACTTTATGCGGCGCTGGATGAAATCCGCACCCCCGTGACAAAGGGCCTGCTTGATGAAACGGCCGCGAAAGAGCTCTCCGGTCTTTCGCTTTCAGGAGACGGGCGGGCGGACATACGGGATATGATGAGGGCGCTGAGGCTTTTCAGGAAGCGCCGGCTCCTGAGGATCACTCTCAGGGATATTACCGGCGAGACGGATATACGCTCCTGCATGTATGAGCTCACCATGCTCGCAGAGACCGTTATCTCGCAGTCGCTCGGATGGGCGCTGAAACTCAACAGGCAGAGATTCGGTGAACCTGCGGAGGAAGCCGTTGCACTGATAGCCGTCGGCAAGCTGGGAGGGGAAGAGCTGAATTACAGCTCTGATGTCGACCTGATGGCGGTTTACGGCGACGGTGACGGACAGACCTCGGGCATATTGAATCCCTCGGGCGTCACGGGCAACAGGATCAGCAATCATGAATTCTACTGCAGGACGATCGAGCTGTTCAACAGGATGCTTTCCTCCCAGACGGAGGACGGCATTGCGTGCAGGGTCGACCTCAGGCTGAGGCCGCAGGGACAGAAGGGCGAGATTGCGCTGCCGCTCGGGGCGTACAGGACTTACTACGAATCATGGGGCCGCACGTGGGAGAGGATGGCGCTGATAAGGGCCCGCCCCGCGGCCGGAGACGGAGAGCTTGGAAAGGCGTTTCTTGAAACCATTGAACCCTTTGTCTGGAAAAAGACAGTGGATTACCCGGAGATAGAAGAGATACGCGGCCTTAAGAAAAAGATAGACTCCACGATCACCATCGATGATATTAAACGCGGTTACGGCGGCATCAGGGAGGCCGAGTTTTTTATCCAGACATTCCAGCTCCTGTATGCCTCGGCTGAGAGTTCCCTGAAGACCCACAGGATACTCGATGCAGTCGAGTCACTTAAACGTATGAATATTGTCCCGGCAAATGACTTAGACATACTCCGCGGGAATTATCTTCACCTGAGGCGTATTGAACACTTTCTCCAGATGAAGGAAGATCTCCAGACACATACCCTCCCCTCATCCGCCGGAGAGATGAGATGCCTTGCAAGATCCCTCGGCTTTACTTCGGAAACCGGTTTCCTTGAGGACCTGCGCCTCAGGAGGATGCAGGTCAAGAGCATGTACAATTCCCTGTTCGGCACCCGCGAGGATGTCCACGCCGAGGCGCTGAACCTGCTCGAGGGCGAATTGAGCGAGAGGGAGATCAGGGGTTATCTTTCATTCAGGAAGGTGAGACATCCGGACAAATGCACGGCGCATCTGAAGGGCATCAGGGAGCATGCCGGCGCATTCCGGACCACGCAGGAACGGTCTCTGACAAGGAGGGTGCTCCCGCCGCTTCTTGAAAACGCACTGAGTGCGGAAAGCCCCGACAGGGCGCTGGCGGGGCTCGAGAGCCTTTTGACGACCTATCGCATCAAGACAGTACATCTTACGGCCCTTATGGAACAGAAGGAACTGATGGATGGTATCATAAAGATGTTTTCATTAAGCCCGTACCTGACAAGGATATTCCTCAGCAGCCAGTACTATCTCGACATGCTGATAGAGGAATGGAGAATTCTGAAGAGCCTCGGGGAGATTGAGGAAAAACTGGAGCGGACTGCAGGGGCAGGCGATGACTTTAATTCAGGGCTTGCGCGGTACAGGCGGTGCGAGGAGGTGCGCCTCGGGATATTGTTCCTCCTTGATATCCTGAAGACGGAAGACCTCTTCACAGCCCTGTCACACGTTGCAGAGGCGATTATCAGGGCGATTGTCAGGAGGAACCGGTGCAGCGGCCTGTCGGTGATAGCCCTGGGGAAGCTGGGCGGACGTGAGATGACTTTCGGGTCCGACATCGACATGGTTTTTGTTTCCGAGACCCAGGAGGCCATGACGGCAGCGGAAAAGATAATGAAGGAACTCACATCATACACGGATACGGGTCTGCTCTACAGCGTGGATACAAGATTAAGACCGGACGGTTCAAAGGGCATACTCGTCAAGAACATGGAGGGATACAGGAACTACTATTTCAAAAACGCGCGGAACTGGGAGATACAGGCACTGCTCAAGGCAAGGCCTGTGGCCGGAAACAGGGACCTCGCCGCGGAATTTACGGATATGACAAGAGCTGTGATCCTGCAGAGGGGAAGCGATGTAAACAGGGATGATATCGCCGCGGTGAGGGACAGGATAATAAAGGAGCTCTCGCACGAGTCAGAGGGCATGGACATAAAGCTCGGTCCCGGCGGCATAGAGGAGATAGAATTTTATGTCCAGTTCCTGCAGCTTCACCATGCCCGCGCACACCCCGGCATACTGGCCCGGAACACCCTGAAGGCGGTCAGGAAGCTGGCGGAAGAAAAGCTGCTCGATCCTTCCGCCGAAAACATACTTTATAATGCATATGAATACCTCAGAAAACTCGAAACATTTTTAAGGCTGAATGAGGAGCAGGTGATTGCCGCCCGCTCGGATGTCGCGGGCCTGTCGGCCCGGTTCATGGGCCACGGGAGCAGGGAGGAATTCACAGGCCGCCTGCAGGAGCTAAGGCGCGATGTCCTGTCGGTTACCGGCGCAAGAGAAACCCCCGGTTAAAACAGGCCCCCTGTTCCATACTTCTGCAATGTTGACTTTATGATAATTCACAGGTCGGTATTAAAAGAACTTTCACGGAACCTTATCGTGATCATCTTCTCGTTGTCGGTGCTTCTCTTCATGGAGAAGTTCCTGCGGCTGTCGAGGCTCTTTATGGGCAGGGGAGCGGATTTCACGGACGTTGTCAGGGTCTTCTGGTTCCTGCAGCCGTCAATCCTGCTGCTTTCCGTTCCCATGGCCATCCTCATAGCCGCGTTTCTTACATACGGAAGAATGGCCGCGGACAGCGAAATAGTGGTTCTCAAGGGGAGCGGCATGAGTTTCCCCTCCATATCCCGGCCCGCCATAACACTTTCAGCCGCGTGTTTCTTCATTCTTCTGTTCATGAGCCTTTATCTGCTGCCCCGCAGCATGCAGTCTTTCAGACACACCCTTCAGGAGGCCATCCTGAAGAAGGCATCCATGACCTTCGAGGAAGGCACTTTCTCGGATGTGTTCAAGGGCTCGGTTATATTTGTCAATGAAATACCGTCGGATAATGTATTCAGGGGGATATTCGTCTACAGGGAGGCTGAGAGCGTCCGTGATGAACCCGCCGTAATAGTGGCGAGGAACGGGACAATAATTTCAAATCCGCAGGAGGGACTGATAAAGCTGACGATGTATGACGGCCTGATTCATACATTCAAAGACAATACATCCTCGGAGATAACCTTTTCCGAATATGACTTTGTGCTCTCCACAGGCATGGAATCACCGGGCAAGATAAAGGCCGATGAAGTCAGGACAAGCGATCTGTGGAAGGGCCGCAAGAGCGTGCTTTTATGGGATATAGAGCTGAACAGGAGATTCGCCCTCCCCTTCGCATGCCTGATCTTCGGCGTTCTGGCTCCTGCGCTGGCCAACAGGACCGGCAGGATAGGGCGCCTCGGAGGGTTTTCCCTGAGCGTGGCGCTGCTTATCTTTTACTACATACTCCTTGTCATGGGGGAAACATTTGCAAAGTCGGGCAGGCTCTCCCCCTTCCTTGGAGAATGGATACCGAATATGTTTTTCGGTATTGTTGCGGGCGTGTTTTTCTATATCGCCTGCAGAGACAGGCCCATAGGGAGATTTTAAACAAAAGACAATGAAAATCTTGAGAAGATATTTTTTCAGGGAATTCTTCAGGTATTTCGTTATGATAGTCGCCGGTTTTACCGCGGTCTCCACAGTCGTGGAGTTTTTTGACAAGGCCGGTGAATTTTATGCAAAAAGCCCGCCCGCGTACCTGATCATTGAGTATCTCCTGCTGCAGACTCCCCGGGTGATTCTGTATTCCCTGCCCTTTGCCTCGCTGTTTTCCGTTCTCATCACCATCGGAATAGCCTCGAGATGGAGGGAGACTATAATCATCAGGGCATCGGGAGCCAGCGTGAAAAACCTGTTTTCGGGTTTCCTGGTCATTGGGCTCCTTATCACCGGCACAGCCCTGTTTCTGGGAGAGACAGTGGTTCCGGCCGCAACAAGAAAGGCGGCATGGGTCAGGAAGGTGAAGATACTCGGGGAATCGCCGAAGATTATTCACAGCCGGCGGGCCCTGTGGCTGAAGGGCATCGACGGCAGCCTCATCCGCATCGACGGTTTCATAGAGAATGAAAACAGGATACTGAAGACGAGCATTTTTTCCTTTGACCGGTCCTTCGGGCTGGAAAAAAGAATAGAGGCGGATGAAGGCATATGGTCCGACAAACGGTGGGAGCTCAGGAA
>WFVK01000272.1 GCA_015491705.1 Nitrospirota bacterium
CTGAATGTCCTGACCATTTCCCCAACTATTCTTCCCACGTCACCGGGCAGGGTGCCGCCGTTTGTGTCGCAGAGGACAAGGCGGTCCGCGCCTGCCGAGACCGCTGCCTCAAGGGTTTTCAGGGCATACCCGGAGTTGGCCCTGTAGCCGTCAAAAAAATGCTCGGCATCAAAGAACACCTCGGGGACCCTCTTTTTAAGGTAAGCAACGGTGTTGTATATGATATCAAGGTTCTTCTGGAGGGAAATCCTGAGGGCCTCCCTCACATGAAAGTCCCATGTCTTTCCGAATATCGTCACTACAGGGGTTTCCGCAGACAGGAGGGCCTTTATATTCGGGTCATCAGCGACCTTCAGCGAGGCCCTGTGCGTAGAGCCGAAGGCGGCCAGCCTTGATTTCCTGCATTTGAATTTTTTCGCCCTCTCGAAAAGCTCGGCATCCCTCGGGCTGGCCCCCGGCCATCCGCCCTCGATATAGTCGATCCCGAATTCGTCAAGCTTATGCAAGATCCTGAGCTTGTCCTCCACGGAGAATGAAATATCCTCTGACTGTGCCCCGTCCCGGAGAGTTGTGTCATATATCTCGACTTTTCGCATGGGTCAATATCCCCCGGTGCAGGTGCAACGCCTCACTCACCCCGCACCTTGATTCTCAAGACGCTGTTAAACACATTAAATGAAACAACTACTGTTTTGCAAGCCGGAAGACATCGTGAAGCCGCCTGACGGCCTCTTCAGCATCCTTGACATCTATTACACAGGATATCTTTATCTCGGATGTGCTGATCATCATTATGTTGATACCCGCGTTCGAGAGGGTCTCAAACATCGTGGCGGCCACCCCGAAATGTGACTGCATGCCCACCCCGACTATCGAGACCTTTGCCACATCCGCATTCATATTGACGCCCTTTGTGCCGAGCTCATCCGATACCTTGCGGGTAATCTCGAATGCCTTCCTGGCCTCTTCCTTTGATACCGTAAAGGAAATATCCGTGGCCCGGTCATCACTGCTTATGTTCTGAACTATCATGTCAACGTTAATATTGGCCGCTGCTATTGCATTGAAAATAGTGGCGGCGATTCCGGGTCTGTCGGGCACGCGCATGATGGTGATTCTTGCCTGGTTCTTGTCGTGGGTGACTCCTGTTATAACGGTTTTCTCCATCTCTTCATCCTCCCTTGTAACGAGGGTGCCCGGGGTCGTGCTGAAACTCGACCGGACAACTAAAGGAACATTATATTTTTTTGCAAATTCAACAGAGCGGCCGTGAAGCACCTTTGCCCCGAGACTCGCCATCTCCAGCATCTCATCGTAGGATATCCTGTCCATCTTCCTGGCATCGGGAACTATCCGGGGATCAGCCGTGAACACACCTTCCACATCAGTATATATCTCGCACAAATCCGCATCAAGGGCCGCCGCTATGGCAACCGCGGTGGTGTCCGACCCTCCCCTGCCCAGGGTGGTGACATCGGAAAATTCATCGATCCCCTGAAATCCGGCCACTACCGGCACCTTGCCCTCATCCAGCGCGGCCCGGAGCCTTCCCGCCTCGATATGCTCGATCATGGCCTTTGTATGCGCGCTGTCGGTGATTATCCCCACCTGCCTGCCCGTAAAGCTCATTGACCCGAGCCCCAGTTCCTGAATCGCCATGGCCATAAGCGCGCTCGTTATCCTCTCGCCTGATGAAAGCAGCAGGTCCATCTCCCTCTCATCCGGCGTGTCCGTTATTTCATGGGCGAATCTCACGAGTTTATCGGTCTCGCCGGCCATCGCGGAGACAACGACAATCACCATGTCGCCTTCCCTCACCCTTGCTGCAATCCTTTCAGCTACAGACTTTATGCGGCCTGTATCCGCAACAGATGTCCCGCCGTATTTCTGCACTATCAGTCCCACTTTTTCACCATCCGTTTTTCAATATTTACTTGCAGTTGCATTAACCCATCGCCCCTTAATAAAATATTCCATCAGTTTATATCCCTTCTCAAAGCAGGGAATATTTTTCCTCCTGCATATATTTTCCGAAAAACCCCGGGCCCCTGAGCCATGCCCCTGTCCGCGGGTTCTGAAAATCACAAACGGTACAGGCTCATCCGTGTGGGTCCTTACCCTTATGGGCGTAAAATGGTCGGGCAGCAGCAGGATATTGCAGTCTTTCAGCTTCCCCGCGCCGTCCATGACCGTTCCGACAACCTTTGAGTCAAAATCCTCGATAGCCTGTATCTTGGCCTTCACATCGCCGTTGTGTCCCGCCTCATCCGGGGCCTCAACATGCACATACACCAGATCGCATGTCTTAAGCGCCCTCAGCGCGGCCTTTGCCTTGCCGGTATAATTGGTGTCAATATACCCGGTTGCGCCCCTTACATTCAGTATGTTGAAACCCGCACAGATTCCGAGTCCCTTTGTAAGGTCCACAGCGGATATAAGAGCGCCCTGCACGTTGAATTTCTCCCTGAACGCGGGCAATGACAATTTCCTGCCCTGGCCCCAGAACCAGAGGCTGTTTGCAGGGTTAAGCCCCCTCCTGATCCTGTCTTTATTTACCCGGTTTGACAGGAGTATGTCCCTTGATCTGTCCATCAATGACCGGAGCACCTCCGCGCCTTCCCCCGCGGGCAGGTAATTCCCCACCTTTTTGCCGCTGATGTCGTGCGGCGGGGTGCAGTGCATCCTGTGTTCTCCGTTTCGCCATATCATCAGGTGGCGGTAACTCATCCCGGGGTAGAAAACGATTTCCCCGGTGCCGAGCTTCCTGTTGATATCCCGGATCAGCGCCGCGGCCTCTCCTGTTGTGATGTGGCCGGCGCTGTAATCCTGCATTACGGCGCTGTCCATGTCACCGGAGGCGGAAAATTTCAGAGTCACCAGATTGCATCTGAAGGCAACATCGCCGGGATTCAGCGTTATGCCCCTGTAAGCCGCCTCGATCGGGGCCCGGCCGCTGTAATATTTTACAGGGTCATAGCCGAGAATGGAAAGATTTGCAACATCCGATCCGGGATCAAATCCTGGGGGTATGGTTCTGACCTTTCCGGCCTCCCCTTCCTGCGCAAGCCTGTCCATATTCGGTGTATGCGCCCTCTGGAGACATGTCTTGTAGCCGAGGGACTTCAGGGGCCTGTCGGCCATCCCGTCTCCAACGAGAATGATATATTTCATGATTTCATATTTTCCGGTCTGACAGTATGAATGAAAACAGGAATTATATTAACTTTTCTGCTTTATAAAAGTGAAGCCTGCCGTTTGCCTTTGGCATGAAATATATATAGAATTTGAATATGGAAAAAAACACCCTCATCCTTCTCGCTGAGGACGATGAAGGCCACGCAGGACTCATAATAAAAAACCTCAAACGCGCAGGCGTCGGCAACCGTATACTGGTCTTCAGAAAGGGAGAGGATATCCTGAGCTTTCTCTACGGAGAGGGGAAAAAGACCTGCGGGCAGGATGGAGGTTCCTGCATACTGCTTCTGGACATCCGCATGCCCGGAATCGACGGCATTGAAATCCTGCAGAAGCTCAAGCAGGATGAGACACTGCGTCACATCCCCGTAATAATCATCACGACCACGGATGAACCCGGAACCATACAGAAATGCCATGACCTCGGGTGCAAAGATTATATAGTAAAGCCTGTTGATTATGACATGTTTGTTGAAACCGTCAGGCGACTGGGCGAGTTCCTGCTGAATATGGATGTGCCGCGCTGAACACCTGCCTCATCAGTGAAGCGGCTGTTCAAGAAATCAATTATGCCGTCCGATACGTAAAAATAAAAGAGAATGTGCGGTTGCTTCTCAAAAAGTTGAGGCAGCAGGAAAATCCCCCCTTTCCCGAAGGGGGGGAATAACCATACAGAGGCATATGGAAATCTCCGGCACCGTCCTGTTTATTGATGATGAAAAACATGTCCTGAACTCCCTGGACGGTCTCTTCAGCGGGACAGACCTGAAAATCCTTAAAGCCGCTGATCCCCGGGAGGCCATTGAACTCTTCGGCAAAGAGGAAATAGCGGTTATCGTCTCGGATAACCATATGCCGGGGATAAAGGGAATCGACCTCCTCCAGAAAGTCAGGGACGTATCGCCGGATACGCTGAGGATACTGATGACGGCCTATGCAGACCTCGTAACCGCTGTTGATGCAATAAACAAGGGCGATCTGTTCCGCTTTATCGTGAAGCCCTGGGAGGATGAGGCCCTGATACAGACAGTGCATGATGCGGTCAGGCACTACCACCTTGTGAGGTCGCTGAAAACAGGGGATGAGGCCACCCTGCTGGGCATTGCACAAACAATAGAGCTGAAAGACCCCCATACACGCGGACACTGTGAAAATGTGGCGGCATACGCCATGCTGATAGCCGATGCGCTGAATCTTTCGGGAGAGTTGAAAAAGCAGATGCTGTACGGCAGTTGGCTGCATGACTGCGGCAAGATAAACATCCCGGACAATATACTCGACAAAAAGAGCCCCCTTATCAGGGAAGAATATGAAATCATAAAAAACCATCCGCGCTGGGGCGCTGACCTTGCACTTCAGGCCGGGATGCCGGAATACGTCGTAAACATCATACTGTACCACCATGAAAGATATGACGGCAGCGGTTACCCTGCCGGCATCAGGGGCACGGACATCCCCCTTGAGGCAAGGATAGTAACCGTCGCCGACGTATATGACGCGCTGACAAGCGAGCGCGCTTACAGGAAAAAGTACAGCGTGAAAAAGGCCGTGGATATCATGATGCTGATGAGGGGAAATATCTTCGACGCTGAAGTTTTCGATCTTTTTCTTGAAGTATGCGGTAAAAAACTCTTACCCGGCCTTTCCCGGAAATAACAAAATCTGCTAAAGTATTACACGTAACCTTAATGCGGCATAAAGGGGTGGGCCACGGCTTTATGCAACTGCAAGGCTAAGCTGAAATCCCGCAATCCTGTCGGAAAAAAACATGCAATTAAGCAAATGGCGCAGAGACTGGGCATTAATGGACACCTTCTTCAGTGCCGGCGAAACAGCCGAGATCGCCGGCAGGCTCGGAAATATCGAGATAAGGAATGTCGTCTTCTGTTCATTTGAGAACAGGTTTGCAAGAAGCGGCGGCCTGGCCCCGGTGATTACAAACATCCTCCCGTATATAAAAGAGGTCAACGGCATTCCTTCCGTCATCCTGATGACACCCTTTTATCCCAAGATCATGAGCTCAGGCAGGCTGGAACCAGCGGGGAAATCCTTCGGCGTGCCCTTTTTCAATAAGATCGTGCAGGTGGAACTGTTTGAATATACATGGCATTACAGCAAACCCCGCAAGGGCAGCCTGAGGGAATACTACCTGAAGGCCGAAGGCTTTTTTGAGGCCGGCGGCAAACTTAAGGACCCGTATATCTACAGTGAATCCGATCCACGCGCCAATAAGCATGCAATGGACGAAAACGCCGTGTTCTTCTGCAGGGCTGTCCCTTATGCCCTGAAGGCCCTGGGCATACGCGAAGATATAATATTGCATTTGCACGAGTGGCAGACAGCGCTGATTTCCCTGACATCAAAGCAGGCCATGTTAAACGGCGTTGTCCATTCCTGCGGCACCGTGCAGACAATGCACAATTCCTACGATTCGCAAATATCATGGGATTTGCTGACAGCCTGCACCAACAGGACGTTAAGGAGACCGGTCACGCGGTTTCCGGCGCGGGGACTGACTGCCTATCAGATCGGCCTTCAACTGGTGGATGCACCCGTCACTACAGTAAGCGAACACTTTGCAGAGGAATTCACATCCGACATTCTCCAGACCAGACATTTCGCGCCGCACCTGCAGAACATATTCAGAAGGAGCGGGGTCTACGGGATCAATAACGGCGTTTTCTGTGATTTATCCCCTGAATTCTCCGGGATAACATCCGGCATGAAAAAGGATGTCACGGCTGAAATACGAAAGATCAAACTGAAAAACAGGAAGAAACTCCTGCGGCTTCTGTCTTCATACAGGCCCGCTGAGCGGTTCGGTGAGCTGACATACCGCGGCGGGAGCATATACAGGCTGCCGGATGACATTCCGGTTGTCCTGATGAGCGGGCGCCTGGCCCCCCTGCAGAAGGGATATGATATCCTGCTGCAGGCAATGGAGAGGTTTCCGGAAGACAGAATAAAGGTCATCCTGACCCCCATGCCCGCCAGCCGGTCAGATCTTGACTACTTTTACGAGGTTGCATGCAAGTGCAGGGGCAACCTGACTGTATTTCCCGTAAAAATGAAGAAGGGCTATCACGAGCTTCAGACAGGCAGCACATTCGGAATAATGCCCTCCGTATACGAACCATTTGGAGCCGCGGTGGAATATATGGCTAACGGGACTGTGAACATCGCCAGGGCCACGGGCGGATTGATGGATCAGGTCGATGAAACATGCGGGTTCCTCTACAGGGAGGACGCTGCCTTTTATACACTTGAAAACATACGGGATTTCGCCGCAACAGGCGATATCGTTCAGATGAGAAAAAAGAATCCGTGGGCCCGGAGCATGGCTGACAGCCTCTACAGGGCGCTGAAGAAGGCTGCTCATGAATACCGGCACAATCCGGACAAATACTATAAAATGATCCTTAACGGTCTTATGAAGGTCAACAGTTTCAACTGGGAGGCGAGTGTCAGGAAATATTACCTGGTGTATGAGAAAGTCAGATCCTGAGTACCGCGCCGCTACCGGCATTCCTGCCAATGCAGGGTTAACCCTGATGTTGCACAAAGCCGGCGGGATCTCCTGCCATGTGAGGGGCAAAGATTGAGTATATTTGAGATCATCATGCTGGTGTGTTTCGGAGCGGCGTGGCCTTTTTCGATTTATAAATCATATAAATCAAGAACAAACGCAGGCAAGAGCCTGCTGTTTTTATACGTTGTCTTTACGGGGTATGTGGCCGGAACCCTCCACAAGATCCTTTACAGCTTCGATCCTGTTGTTATTTTATATATAACGAACGGCCTGATGGTATTCATCGACCTGCTGCTTTATTACCGTAATAAGCGCCTGGCCCGCACATGGAGGAGGCGGGGGGAAAACCTGCAGGCACAGACCATTACATCACAGGGCAATCGTGGATGGTGCGCGGGGGAGAGACCGGGCGGTGGTGACCGGATTTGAGAAATACACTGAAATTATGTCCGGTTATCTGGTATACTAAGAATGTTCCTGTGCAATCGCGTGGTGGCGGGAGCAGATGAGTTTTCGTTTTATTTTCCCATTTCAGCAAATTAAGGATTTAAATTAATAACACATGAAAGTCTCCGTGGTTATCCCCGTTTATAATGAAGAAGGAACCATTGAGGAAATCGTCTCGCGCGTGCAGGCTGTTGCGCTGGATAAGGAGATTATCATAGTGGATGATGCGTCAACCGACGGTACCTCCGGCCACCTGAAAAAAATCGGGCGGAAATACGACAATGTAAAAATTTTCTGCCATGATTCCAACAGGGGAAAGGGCGCTGCACTGAGGACAGGCTTTCAAAGCGCCACAGGGGACATCATAATCATTCAGGACGCTGATCTCGAGTATGATCCGAAAGAATACCCCACCCTCCTGGAACCCATTCTTGACGGCAGGGCGGATGTGGTATATGGTTCGCGCTTCCTGGGAGGGCCGCACAGGGTCCTGTTTTTCTGGCACTATGTGGGCAACAAGCTCCTGACGCTGATGTCAAATGCCCTGACCAACCTGAACCTGACCGACATGGAGACGTGTTACAAGGTCTTCAGGAGAAAGGTGCTGCAGGATATAACCCTGAAGTCCGACCGTTTCGGGTTTGAACCTGAATTTACAGTCAAAATCGCAAAAAACGGATTCAGGGTATATGAAGTTCCGATAAGCTACAGCGGCAGGGGATACTCGGAAGGAAAAAAAATAACATGGAAAGACGGGGTTACGGCTGTATATACGATGCTGCGGTTCCGCTTTTTTGAATGAATCCGAAAAAGGTCTTTTTCATATTCCTCTTGGCGCTCATGGTCATACACGGCGGCTATGAGCTGGGCCGCTCATTATTCGGACCTACGCAGGGACTGGATTTCAGCCAGTATTATGTCGCAAGCCGTCTTGTTCTCGACGGAAAGGATTCATTGATTTACGACACTGGAATAAGTTACCAGAAAAATGCACAGGCATACGGCCTGCAGGGTGTCAAATATGCAATGCCGAATGCATATCCGCCCTTTGTCGCCTTTTTCATGCTCCCTTTCGCCCTGTTGCCCTACAATTACGCGCGATATTCCTTTTTTTTCATCAGTCTCCTCTGCAACCTCCTGGCGGTCCCCCTGCTCTTCTCCAACCGCAGTAAACAACGGCGAAAGGAGCTCATATTGATCGGACTCTTTGCGACCCTTGTCTTTTATCCCATGTACCGTTCGGTGAATATGGGACAGATAAACTCCATGCTGTTTCTGTTTTGTGTTTCAGCACTGTATTTTATTCACAAAAACCGCGCATGGCCGGCCGGTTTTCTGATAGCCGCGGCATCTC
>WFVK01000273.1 GCA_015491705.1 Nitrospirota bacterium
ATCATTGATATTGTTTTCATCACACCCTCCTTTTTAAGGTTTTCAAATTCATGTCTCCATCTTAACAAAAGTTAAATTAAAGGAAGATTAAAAGAGAGGAAACCCTGCCGTGGCATTACAGCCGGGAAAGAACTTGACACCATCCTGCAATATATACAATAATGGGCACGTACATATTCGGGAAGATAAAATGAAAGCGGTTTTTTTTGACGGTGAACTGAAGTTTGTCGGGGATTATCCCGTGCCCGAGCCGGGAGAAAACGAGGCACTTGTAAGGATAAACATGGCCGGGATATGCAATACCGACCTTGAGATCACAAGGGGATACATGGGATTCAGGGGGGTGATCGGCCACGAGTTTGTGGGCAGGGTCGAGAAGGTAAACGGCAAAGACAGGAGACTGACCGGCAGGAGGGTTGTGGCTGAGATCAACTGCGGATGCGGGGTGTGCGGCTACTGCATCAGGGGATTAAAAAACCACTGTCCGGACAGGAAAGTCATCGGCATCTTAAATAAGGACGGCGCTATGGCTGAATATATCACTGTGCCGACAGGCAATCTGCTGGAGGTTCCGGAAAACATCACGGATGAAGAGGCCGTGTTTACAGAGCCGCTGGCGGCGGCATTTGAAATCACGCGGCAGACTCACATCAGGCCCACGGACAGGGTGCTTGTCATGGGCGACGGAAAACTCGGCCTGCTCTGCTGCCTTGTCCTTAATCTCGCCCATGGAGACGTCAGCCTTGTGGGAAAGCACGCGAACAAGTTGCGGATTGCAGGGGAACAGGATGTGAAGACCCTTCTTCTTGAGAGATTGAAGGCGGAAAAAAGCTATGACGTGGTTGTTGAGTGCACGGGCTCTCCCAAAGGCTTCGGAACCGCCCTGGAACTGGTAAGGCCGCACGGCACAGTCATATTAAAAAGCACGGTTGCAGAAGGCATGGAGATGAACCTTGCGCCTCTTGTAATCAATGAAATCACGGTCACCGGCTCCAGATGCGGCCCCTTTGCACCGGCGCTGAGGGCATTATCGCGAAGGCTCATTGACGTAAGACCCCTCATAACAGGCACGTTCAGATTTGACAGGGCAGGAGAGGCATTCGCAAGGGCGAAAGAAAAAGACTCCCTCAAGGTCATTATCGACTTCAGAACGTGAAAAAACAGGTTTCAGGGGTTGCCGGTTCAGGGTTGCGGATGCTGTCATCAGGCAGATTGAGATCACGGGTGAAGCGGCCAAGCGTTTATCTGAAGAGTCTTTATTTTACGGGCGGTTACTTTTGGGGCTTTGATTTTTACCCATCGTTAGGCTACAATATCCAATTACCTGTACCGGAGAGTTCCGGAAATAACTTGCAGAAAAGGTGGGAGATCTGAAAATGAAAGTCATATTAAAGGAAGATGTGCAGGACCTCGGTACAATCGGCGCTGTCCTGGATGTGGCTGACGGTTACGGGAGGAATTATCTCATACCCCGCAAACTCGCCGTGGAGGCCAATCCTAAAAATATCCGGCAGTTTGAACACCAGAAAAAGATGATCCTTGCAAAGGCCAGGAAGGTCAGGTCAGCGGCTGAGCAGTTGTCCGATAAACTCTCGGCAATGACGCTGTGCATAGAGGCCAGGGCAGGGGATGAAGATAAACTGTTCGGCTCTGTTACCACCAAGGATATCGCCGAGGCTATAGCGCGGCAGGGTGTGGAAGTCGACAGGCGCAAGATAAGCCTCGATGAACCCATAAAGAGGATCGGCACATACAAGGTGACAGTCAAACTGCACCAGGATGTGACCGCATCCGTAACCGTAGAGGTCAAAAAAGCCGGTTTATCAGAAGAAGACTCGTAGGGGCATCTGAAAATGCTTGACGTGCGCAATCAGAAGGGGCCGGAAGGCGGCCCGGGACGCCCCGTGGCCGGCATGGACCGCCTTCCTCCCCAGAATATAGAGGCGGAACAGTCCATTCTCGGAGCCGTCCTGCTTGAGAACGAGGCACTTGCAGCCGCCATTGAAATACTGACCCCGGATGACTTTTACAAGGACGCCCACAAAAAGATATTCATCGCCATGCTCGACCTCTATGAAAAGAACGAGCCCATCGACCTTATAACCCTTACAGAGCAGTTGAACAGGAAGGAGCAGCTTGATGAGGTCGGGGGGGCTTCGTACCTGAGCGCCATTGTCAGCATGGTGCCTACCGCTGCAAATGCCAGATACCATTCAAAGATAATCAAGGAAAAGGCCACCCTGCGCAACCTCATCTCTACCGCAACCAGCATCATTACCATGAGCTATGATGCCGAGCATGATATAAACGAACTGCTGGACCTCGCGGAGACGAAGATATTCAACATCTCTGAGAAAATGGTCAAACAGTCCTACGTGCATGTCAGGGATGTGCTCAAGGACACCATTGAGATGGTGGACAAACTCTATAACAAGAAAGAACTCATAACAGGCCTTCCCACGGGATTTATAGACCTTGACGAGGCCACCACGGGCTTTCATCCCGGTGACCTTATAGTAATAGGCGCAAGACCGGGCATGGGCAAGACCGCTTTCTGCCTCAATATCGTCACGCATGCGGCTATCGAGGAAAAAAGGCCCATTGCCGTGTTCAGCCTCGAGATGACAAAGGAACAGCTTGTGCTGAGGATGATATGCGCCGAGGCCGAGGTTGATTCAAAGGCGGTGCGCTCGGGTTATCACAGCAAGGAGGATTACAGGAAGCTGGTGAATGCAGCGGGCAGGCTCGCCGATGCGCCGATATATATAGACGATACGTTCAATTCGGTGCTGGACATCAGGGCAAAGGCGAGGAGGCTGAAGGCCGAGCACGGGCTGGCCATGATCGTGATCGACTACCTGCAGCTTATGGGCGGCGTAGGGAGCCATATCGCAAGGGAGCAGGTGATCTCCGATATATCCCGTTCACTGAAGGCCCTGGCCAAGGACCTGTCCGTGCCCGTTGTTGTTATCAGCCAGCTTAACAGAAGCTGCGAGATGAGGGGTGAAAACAAGCGGCCCATGGTTGCCGACCTGAGGGAATCCGGGGCCATCGAGCAGGACGCCGACACGATACTGTTTCTGTACAGGGACGATTACTACAGGATTAAGGATGCAAAAAAAGGCGTTGCCGAGCTGATTATTGCAAAGCAGAGGAACGGACCGACCAAGACCATTGAGCTTACTTTCCTGGACAAGTATACAAAGTTCAAAAACTATATAGACCATGATGAATTTTAGGCGGTGCGGGGGCCGCGCCGGATGCCGTGAAAACAGCCTGAAAGGTATACGCGGAGGAGGCCATGAAACGTCAACCTGCCGTTGCGGGGCAATTCTATCCGTCCTCGCCTGCAAAGCTGTCGGAACAGGTCGGCAGTTATGTAACGACGGATGCTGAGAAGGAAGACGCCGTGGGCATTGTCTCACCCCATGCCGGCCTTGTCTATTCGGGCCGGGTGGCGGGTGCCGTTTTCTCGCGGATCAGGTTCCCGCACACGTTTATACTGATCGGGCCGAATCATACCGGCCTCGGCAGCCCTGTCTCGATAATGTCCGCCGGCGTGTGGCGGATACCAACCGGCGAAGTAAAGATCGACGAGCGGCTTGCGGAGAGGTTGAAGGACCGCTGCAGTATCGTCACGGAGGACCATTATGCCCATGCCATGGAGCATTCCCTTGAGGTGCAGCTCCCCTTCATTGTATATTTCTCCCCGGATGTGCAGATCGTTCCCGTTACAATGATGACCGACTCCCTGGAGGCGTGCAGGCTGCTCGGCGAGGCAGTGGCCGGTGTGATTGAAAATACGGACTATCCGGTCACGATCGTCGCGAGCTCCGACATGAGCCATTACGTGAGCGATTCCGTTGCAAGGAAAAAAGATGCAAAGGCCATAGAAAGGATCGAGGCGCTTGACCCTGAGGGGCTTTTCATGACCGTTAAAAACGAGGGGATCAGCATGTGCGGGGCCGTGCCTGTAACCGCAATGCTCTTTGCCGCCGGCAGGCTGGGCGCAGGTGAGGCCCGGCTTGTAAAGTACATGACTTCCGGGGAGGTCAGCGGTGACTATGACTACGTGGTCGGTTATGCGGGCATTATAGTGAAGTAGACCTTAATGTAATGTTGCATACACCGGCGGGAGGGCCTGCCGTAAAATCATGTTAAGGTTCAGGGGTTGCCGGTTTAAGGGTTCAGGGGTTTAAGGTGAGGGGTTACTGAATATGCCGTGCGGAATATTCGCTGAAGGTATCGCGGATGCAGGTAGTACTCAGCTTAAAAGGAAATTGAAATCGGACCTGGAGATGGAGAGGCTCCTCCTGCCTCCGCCTGTATCGTCCATGACGGCTTTATAGAGGGCGAGCTTTTTCTTTTTGAGCTGCATCATCTTCTCTTCTATTGTGTGATGTGTCAGTATCCTCGTGATCGTCACCTTGTTTTTCTGGCCTATGCGGTGCGCCCTGTCGGATGCCTGGCTTTCGACCGCGGGGTTCCACCAGGGGTCGAGGTGGAAGACATATGACGCCTTTGTGAGGTTCAGTCCCCGGCCGCCTGCCTTGAGGCTCAGGAGAAATACGGAAGGGCCTTCCCCGGACTGGAATTTCTCGACGAGTTTTTTTCTCTTTTTCACGGGGGTGGAGCCGTCCAGGCGCAGGAAGTCTATCCTGTTTGCGGCAAGGTCCTGTTCGAGTATATCCAGGAATGATGTGAACTGTGAAAACACAAGCACGCTGTGGTTTTCGTTCCTGAGCTCATTGAGCTTGTCTATGAGGAAATCTATCTTGGGCGAGGATTCTTTTATGTCGCCGGAGAGCAGCCTGGGGGAGACGCAGAGCTGCCTGAGCTTGAGGATGGCTGTAAGCGCTATGATCTTTGCCTGTGCCGCTGTTTTGTTCCTGTAGGCGTCGTCTATTGTTGACCTGACCTGCTCAACGGTCTTTTTGTAGAGGGCCTTCTGTTTCTCGGTGAGATCGAGATAGATATCGTTTTCAATCTTCGGGGGCAGTTCCTTCAGTATCTTCTCCTTGGTCCTCCTCAGGACGAACGGCCTTGTCCTTTTGATGATTATGTCCAGTGCAGGAGATTCGGGCAGCTTTATCAGCGGCTTGAACTCTTTGTATTCACCGAGCAGCCCGGGAAGGACAAGGTCGATGATCGAGTAATATTCTCCGATGTGGTTTTCAAGGGGGGTGCCTGTCATGGCCAGCTTGAAATTGGCGCTGAGCAGCCTGACCGCCCCTGTTGTGTCCGTATAGATGTTCTTCACCGCCTGGGCCTCATCAAAGATAACCACGTCAAACCGTATTTCTTTGAGCCTTTCGATGTCCCTGCGGACGAGACCGTATGTTGTCAGGACAATATCATACCCTTCAAAGCCGGTCTCCCTCTCTTTGCCTGTATACAGGTATATCTTCAGGCTGCGATAGAATTTCTTTATCTCGTTTTCCCAGTTAAAGAGGAGGGTGGGCGGAACCACTATCAGGTGCGGGGGCGGCCTGTCACCGGACCGGCATTTAACAATGCCTTCCCTGATCGCACCGAGCAGGGTGATCGCCTGTATTGTTTTCCCCAGTCCCATGTCGTCCGCAAGGCAGGCCCCGAACCTGTGCTCATACAGGAACGAAAGCCAGTAATAGCCCTCTTTCTGGTACGGCCTGAGTCTTGCTTTCAGTTTTGACGGCAGGGGGCGTTCGCTGATTTTCTCAAACCGCCTCAGGCGCTCTATTATCTCCTCGTCTTCCGGGGGCAGCTTGACCCTGACCCCGCTGCTGCGGAGCTCCATCCAGTCCAGTATCCGGAGCCTCGGAATTTGTACTATCTCCTTTTTACCGGCGCCGGGTTTTGACGGCTTGCCGGCACGGTATATCGTGGAGATAATGTCGAATATCTTCTGCGAATTCTGGTCCGGGATCCGGATTGCGTCGTCCGTCTCCACAACGTTTTTGTTATTGAGCATCTCCATCCAGACCGGGTCGTCGACGAGCTTGCCGTCGCACCTGATCTCGGGCCTTATCTCAAACCAGTCTATGCCTTTTGTCCTGGTTGCATCAAAGGCAAAGTCCCATTCCGATTCGACCACGGGCTTGTTTTTGAAGAACAGCTCAACGCCATGCTCCCTTAGTCGTGCATGGAGAAGCGGAAGTTTTTCATGGAATGCGCCGGAGGGGACATACATCAGGTTATGCTCATACATATCCCTGAATATCTTCCAGCCGAATATCTCATAGGGGATTTTGTAAAGCACGGCCTCTTTTGCCTTGTCAACAGGGGATATCTTCCATTCCCCGTCATGAAGCTGCAGTTGCTTTTCATCCATCAGGAAGATCTCAAGGTGGTCATGCAGGAACTGGCGGGCCTCGCGTTTTATCTGGGCGCGTTTGAAATCCCCTTCCGACAGTACTGCATTGATGATCCGGAGCCCCCCGGCCTTTGTCCGGGCCGAGAGCATGTCAAAGAATGCCCTGTACAGGAATGTCCTTCGCTTGATCGCCCTCAGGGAGGGGGACAACTCGTTTATCGATACAAAGAAACTGAAGAGATTGTATGAAGTGGACTGGATTAAACCGTTGAGGTTGCACTCAGCCGCTATTGTAAACATGTCATCTTCATGTTCCGGGGGGGAGACCGTCACCCTGTATGTATGCGAGGCCTCTGCGGGCGTGGATTCCATGCCGTCTTTCCTGAGGACTATGTTATCAGGCAGTTTTTTACCTGGAAGCGGTGAGGGAAAGACGATCTGGATATGCCTGAACTTCCGTTCCGGTATGGCGAATGATGTCTCCGGCAGTTCCTCTGAGAGATCATCGATCAGGTCGTCGGCGAATTCCAGCAGGTTATACCACAGCCCCCAGCCGTTCAGTTCATTCAGTAACCCGATCCTGCCCGAGTCCGCGTCAATGATGAAATCGTCTTCAATAAAATAGTTGCGCGTCTCCTTGCCGTCGTCATCTCCTGTGCAGAGCCTGCTTACGATTACGGAACGGCCCTGTGCGTCTATTTCCGTCCTGCGGGAATACCGGCTGGATTTATCGAAGCGGAGCCGGGTCTCCCCGCGGTCCGATTTCAGGATAATCGGATATTTATTGCCGTAAGTACGGAGGTGTCTCTTGAAATAGTAAAATCCGTAAAAAGGACTTGATAACAGTCTCTTGAGGTCTGTCGGCAGCCCGTCCTCAAAATGACTTACCCGTTTGTTATCTCTCAGGGCGTATAATTTGAGCCCCTGAGATGTTGATTCAAGGACAATGGAATATGCGGGGGGCGCAGCCGGAGCCGGCCTGACGGCTGCCGTGCGGAAAAAACTGTCGTACAGTGACTCCCTGTGTGCTGCATCCTGTGACGGGTGCCTGAAAGAGTCGGGCTGGAAGAGGTTTTTTATCGTTATAATCGTGCAGATTACATGCTTGCAGCTCATGGACGGGAAGCACTTATCACAGTTGCAGGAGAATGAGAGGGCATTGCCGGACAGGGAGATATCAACAGAATAACGCCTGCTGCCGTAAACTATTGCAGTCAGTTGATTGAAGTCGTTTTTCCACTTAAAGCCCAGCACCCCGTTGTTTTTATAACAGTCGAACCCGCCCAGCACATAGTTTTTCGGGGCCATGGAATAAATCGAGTTGGCCGGCAGGGATTCCAGCGCGTTAAGCAGCCTCCTTTGATTGAGGCTGACTATATTGTTATCCGGGGTATCGAGTTTTCTGGCCTTGTCCGTTTTCACCGCCATGATTATAACAGGCCGTCCCTCCTGTATTCAACAAGGTGAAAAAAAGCCCGGGCCGATCCAGCCCGGGCCTTTTTACGTTATTGACAGGCATGTGCTATATGTCGTAGTACATGAAGAATTCGTACGGATGGGGCCTGAGCCTCAGGGCATCGACCTCGTTCTCCCTCTTGTACTTGATCCATGTGCTGAGCGCATCTTCGGTGAACACGTTCCCCTTGAGCAGGAACTCGTGGTC
>WFVK01000274.1 GCA_015491705.1 Nitrospirota bacterium
GGTCAAGAGAGAGGCGAGGGGCTTTGAGAGCGGTCTTCTTGCAAGCGAGGCCGCATCCCTGCTTACAGGAAACATTCAGGGCGAGATGACAGAGAAATTTAAATACATCACCGGGCTGGAGCGCTTTGAAATCGAGCCACATACCACGGCCACCGGCGCATTCAGCCCGAAGATCACCGTTGGCAAACAGTTGCTCGATGACAAACTTTCGGTAATATATTCCTCTTCCATCGGGACAACCGAAGAGCCGGTTATAAAGCTCAAGTACAGCCTAAGCAGGAAGATATCGGTCAGTGCATCAAAGAATGAGATAGGAAGTGTGGGGGCGGACCTTAAATACAGGTTTGAATTCAGATGAAAATCCGAACTGTTACAATGCGGCGGGAGGACCTTCCCGGAGAAAGATGCTTCAATGCAATCAGGTGGTGGATTCCTGTTTTTGCCCTCTCCTTCTGCCTTTATTCCTGGTTTGCCGCTTACGGTTATGCGGCCGCGCAGCCTTCATCACCGGCCGCTTTCAGCAAAGGCGGAGGGGGTGAACTGTTCAACAAGGTCATCAGGGAGGTTGAGGTACAGGGGCTCACCCGGATAAAAAAGGAGGAATTCCTTGACCTGGCCGGCCTCGGCACAGGCGACATCCTTGACAGGGAAAGACTGAAAACAGGGATCAGGAGGGTGTTCAGAAAGGATATCTTCACCGACATAGAGGTCCGGGCCGAGCCCTCCGGAGACGGGGTCAGGCTGACATATATCGTGAAGGAGATACCGGTTATTAAAAAGATAGTCATAAAAGGGAATGAGAATTTATCCACAGATAAGATCAGGGATGTCTTTGTTTTCAGGGAAGACGAAGACTTCCGGGAAGAGTTCCTCGGCAGGGCACGTACAGGACTCCTGGAGTTTTACCGGAGGAAAGGGTTTCCGCATGCCGCAGTGAAGATAAGGACCGGGAAGGCGGAAGAGCCGTCCCGGGTCATTGTATATGTAAACATAGAGGAAGGGGAGCCGCTGGTTATCAGGAAGATAGATGCGCCTCCCGGGGCTGAAGCACGGTTGAGGCTGTCTGAAGGCGACATCCTTGACAGGGATGTATTGGATAAAGCTATCGGGAAACTGAAAAGCTACTATAAAAAACAGGGCTACCTCAGGCCTGTTGTCGGGCCGTATGAATTCAGGGACGGTATTCTCAGGATCCCCGTAAAGAGGGGGCCGAAACTCGGGATAGTTTTCAAAGGCAACTCCGCGCTGAGTACGAAAAAGCTGAAGAGGGAAATGCCCTTTATGGACAGTGAAGAGGTCTCGGACGAACTCGTGCAGGAGGCGGCCGGCATGATCAGAAGGCTCTACCGCGACAGGGGCTATTACTACGCCGAGGTCACTGCGGGGGTGGAGAAAACGAAAGACAAAATAACCGTTTCCTTTTCTGTTAATGAAGGGAAAAGGGTTATCCTGAGAAAGATCACATTCGAGGGCAACAGCATCTCCGCCGCCGTGCTCAAGGGTGTCGTCCTCCTGAAGGAAAACAGACCGTACAATGAGAATCTCTTAAGCGGCAGCAGGCAGTCGCTGGTCAACTTCTACAATGCGCTCGGATACCTGAAGGCCGGGGTGACCGGCATTGAGAAAACTTTCAATGAAGACGGAAGTGCACTGGATATCAAGTTCACAATCAATGAGGGAAGGCAGGTCAGAATCAGTGAGATCAGGGTGCACGGCAACAGTAAGATAGGCATGCCCGAAATAAAAAAGGCCATGAGGCTTCAGGAGGGAAGCCCCTACAATGTGACGGACATCAGGGACGCAAGATACAGGCTGCTTTCACTGTACAGCCGTTACGGATACCTCGATGCGAGCGTTGATGTTAAAAGCAGCTTCAGGGTGGACGATGCCGTCCTTGACTTCGTGATAACCGAAAACCTGCCCACCGTTATAGGGAAGATAATCATACGCGGCAACCGCAAGACGAGGCCGAAGATAATACGAAGGGAATTTACGATAGAAGAGGGCGATCCGTACAATTATGAAGAGGTCATAAAGACCAGGCAGCGCCTGTACAAACTCGGGCTGTTCAACAGGGTCTCCATCGACATGGCGGACCCGGGAATCAGCAGAGCCGGGGTGATCGTCAAAGACCTCGTCGTTTCACTGAAGGAGGGCAATCCCGGCTCCGTGGAGATCGGCGTGGGCTATGGTGATTATGAAAAACTGCGCGCATCCCTTGACATAAGATACGACAATCTCGGCGGATACAACAGGCGGATAGGATTCCGTGCGGAGGGGAGTTCATTAAAGAAGAAATACGTGCTGAATTTCAGGGAGCCCTGGCTCTTCAACAAACCAAACATACCGTTTACACTGTTCCTGACAAAGGAAGAGACAATGGCCGTCAATCCCGATACCGAGGAGACGCGTTACCGGATCGACCGGCTCAGTCTCCTTGCCGGCATTGAAAAGGAATTCACCAGTCAGTTAAAGGGGGGACTGAATTACGAGTATTCTTTCACCGACACTACCGACGTGGCGCCGGACGTGATATTGAGCAGGGAGGACACCGGCACCATCGGGATAGGCAGCATCTCGCCTTCACTGTTCTACGATACAAGGGACGACCCGTTCGACCCTTCATCAGGCTCACTCCAGGGCATCATTCTGAAATTCGCTTCCGGTGCGTTTTTCTCCGAGGTGGAATTCGTCAAGGCCACGCTCCAGAGTTCATGGTTTTTTCAACTGAGGAAAGGCTTGGTGTTCGCGGTCTCCTTCAGGGGGGGCGCTGCTTACGGCTTCGGCAGCACACAGGAGCTTCCGCTGATCGAGAGGTTTTTCCTCGGCGGCAGGACCACCGTGCGCGGATACAGCCAGGACACCCTCGGCCCCAAGGGCGCGGACGGCAATCCCACCGGCGGCAACATGTTTTCACTTGTAAACGGCGAGTTCAGGATATCCGTCGGCAAGGGATTCGGCATTGTAACATTTGTGGATTCAGGAAATGTATGGACACTGGCCGAGAACACGGACACAAGTATGAAATATACCGTAGGCGCAGGTTTGAGATACAGCACCCCTGTCGGCCCTGTGAGGATAGATTACGGATACAAACTGAACAGGGAGGAAGGCGAGAGTTCAGGAGAGATTCACTTCAGCCTCGGGCAGGCGTTTTAAAATGATAAAGGGGAGAACTGTATTCATTATCCTGCTTGCGGCGGTTTACCTGTTTTCCGCGGGTACAGCCTCTGCAAAGATACTGGAGAGGGTGGTTGCAACAGTAAATGATGACGTGATCCTGCTCAGCGAGCTTGAGGCTGAATTCCGCGCCGAGCGGAAGGCGGGCAGGGACGTGACCAGGGAGGAAGTGCTCGAGGGCATGATAGACAGGCTCCTCCTTCTGAAAGAGGCACGGAGATTCAGGCGCGGCCTGACCCCTGCTTCGGGGGAGACAGCCGCCGACAGCGACAGGATCATCAATGACTACATAAACAAGAGGATAAAGATACTCATTCACATCCCGTTTGAGAAAATCAGGGCATATTACATGAACAACAGGGAGCGCTTCAGCGGCAGGGATTTCTATGACGTCAGGGACGAGATAGAGGATTACCTGGTGAAACAGGAATTAAAGGCCAGGCTGAGGCAATATATAAATGAACTGAGAAAGAAAGCGGATATAACCGTCATGCTGCATGAACCGGCGGCCCGCAGCCCGCAGGGAAACGGCTGAGACGACAACAAGACCTTTACACTATCCGGCTGTCCAGGTTAAAGACCTGCCCTGTTATGCCTGTTGTGCCGGAGAGATGGCAGATAAACCGGGCAACCCTGTCCGGGTCCGAGAAATCCTTTACGATACTGTCACGGAGCGCGGCCTGTCTCGCCTTCCCGGCCGCTTCCGTTCCCATGGCGGTCAGCATATAGCCGGGCAATACCGCATTGACCATAATATTGTATGCGCCCAGTTCCTTTGCCGCGCTCAGGGTCAGCCCTGCAAGGGCCGCCTTGGAGGCTGAGTATGCGGCCAGGCCTTCCCTGCCCCTGATGCCTGCAATAGAGGAGATATTTATTATGTGCCCCCTTTTCCGCTCCGCCATGCCGGGCGCAACCGCGCGTATGAGATTGAAGGCGCCTTTGAGATTGACGCCCGCCACTTCGTCAAAATCCCTCTCCGTGGTTCTGATGAGCAGTGCCTCTCTGGTTATGCCCGCATTATTGACAAGCACATCGATCCTGCCCCATTTTTTTATAACTTCACCGACAAGGGCGCCGACTTCCGCGGAATTCCTGACATCCGCGCCCAGGACCATTGATTCCCGCAAGAGTGAGGCCGTTTCTTCCGCTTCAGCGGCTCTCTCCCTGTAATGAACAACAACCCGGTGCCCCTCCCTGCCGAAGGCAAGGGCAACAGC
>WFVK01000275.1 GCA_015491705.1 Nitrospirota bacterium
ACTCTATTCGAGGCTGACCGACCGCAAGCTCAAATTCACTCATGTCAGGCATGTGGATTTGGGCACCCAGGTCACAAGGACATCTTCAACTGCCGATATCATGATTTTATTCAAACCGCAGACCGACCTCGCTATTGCCAATGCAATGGCGAACATCCTGATCAAAGAAGGTTATGTAAATGAGGATTTTGTCTCAAAACACGTAACATTCAGGAGGGGACTGCATAACCTGCCCTACGGACGCGAGATAAACGGCAGAAACGACGGAGGCGCAACCTTCAAGGATAAAGCAAGAGGCGTCTCTTATGAGGAATATAAAAAATTCGTCTCAATCTATACACCTGAATACGCCTCAAAACTGAGCGGTGTGCCTGCCGGCAGGATCGTGGAGATAGCAAGGCTTTTCGGGGACCCGGAGAGAAAGACTGTATCATTCTGGACCATGGGGATGAACCAGCATACAAGGGGTGTCTGGATAAACCACCTCGTTTACAATCTGCATCTTTTAACCGGGAAGATAAGCGAACCCGGCAACGGCCCTTTCTCACTGACCGGCCAGCCGAGCGCCTGCGGAACAGCAAGAGAGGTCGGCACATTTGCACACAAGCTTCCGAGGGGAGTGGTTATGAACCCCGAACACCGTGCATTTGCAGAAAAGATATGGAAGCTGCCGCCCGGAACAATTAACCCGAAGCCGGGTTATCATTCCGTTGAAATGGCAAGGGCATTCGACAGGGGCGACCTGAAATGCCTCTGGGTAATGTGCAATAACTATTTTCAGGCTTTGCCCAATGTTACGCGCTACAGAAAGGGCGCCCGGAAAGAAGGCCGCTTTTTGGTTGTATCCGACCCGTATCCCACAAGATCAACAGAGCTTGCGGATGTGATCCTTCCTACTGCCATGTGGGTTGAGAAGGAGGGCGCGTACGGCAATGCCGAGAGGAGGACACAGTTCTGGGAGCAGGCGGTTGAACCGCCCGGGGAATCGAAGTCCGACCTGTGGCAGATAATTGAAGTTGCAAAAAGAATGGGTTACGGGCATCTGTTCGACTACGACCTGTCCAAATATGACGGAAAGATTGAAAAGGCCCTCTTTGAAGAATACAGGAATTTCGGCAGGGGTTTTGGAAAAGACCTGGCGCCTTTTGATGTCTATCACAAGGTGAGGGGCCTGAGATGGCCTGTTATAGACGGCAAGGAGACACTCTGGCGGTACAGGGAGGGTTATGACCCTTACGTGAAGGCCGGTGAGGGATACAATTTTTACGGCAATAAAAAGAAGACCGGCGGCAGGGCGAATATCTGGCTCTGTCCATATGAGCCCCCGCCGGAGGAGCCTGACGGCAAATATCCTTTATGGCTGTGTACCGGCAGGGTGCTGGAACACTGGCACTCCGGCACAATGACCCAGAGAGTGCCCGAGTTGCACAGGGCCGTGCCTGAGGCATTTGTGTCAATGCACCCTGACGATGCAAAGAGCCTTGGCATTGAAAACCGCACCAGGGTAAGGATCATCACCAGGAGAGGGGAGATCATCGTAAGGGCTGAAATCGAGGGAAGAAACAAGCCTCAAAAAGGCCTTGTTTTTGTCCCGTGGTTTGATGAAGACCTGAAGAGAATGGTCAACAAGCTCACACTGGACGTTTATGACCCCATATCAAAACAGGCGGATTTCAAAAAATGTGCTTGCAGGATTGAAAAGGTCTGAAAATCAATGAATGATGCAGAAAAGGTCGATTCATAGTAAGGGAGGCAACATGATATCAAAGACAACAAAAACTTTATTGATTGCAACGGGTATCTTTGTATTGACGGTATTCCTCGGCGGATGTGCCGCAATCGAAAAAAAGGCAAAAACGGAGCAGCCGCCGAAAGAGACAACCCTTTTGCCCAGGGCATTTGAGGGGGCTCCGCCGTTTATTCCGCATGAAGTGGAAGCCGATACGGAATGTCTGGACTGCCACAGGCTGGGGGACAATGATGCTGCAATCACGCCTCACCCCGAGAGGGTTAACTGTTTACAGTGCCATATTACCCAGGACATGAGCATAAAACCTTTTGTTGAGAACACGTTTTAACTGCCCGGTACAAAGAAAGAGGCGGAATAATTTTTTATG
>WFVK01000276.1 GCA_015491705.1 Nitrospirota bacterium
GCCCTGGGGCGTAAAGGTGACGACGGTGGAAGTCAAGAATGTCGATCTGCCGATAGAGATGCAAAGGGCGATCGCCAGGCAGGCGGAGGCCGAGCGCGAGAGAAGGGCAAAGGTCATTCACGCGGAAGGCGAATTCCAGGCCTCCCAGAAACTCGCGCAGGCGGCTGAGATAATCGGGACTCAACCGACCGCGATACAGCTCAGATTTTTACAGACCCTGACCGAAGTGGCCTCGGAGAGGAGCTCAACCACGATCTTCCCCATCCCGATTGACCTGTTTGAGCCCTTTTTCAGGAAGGCCCAGAAGGAAGCGCGGCAGCCTTAACGCCGCATGGACAGGCGTGTTTTTTATCCCGCTGTAAGGTTAAGATCAACAAGGAGAAAGTAATGGAAGCAAGGGAAATTGCAGCAGATATCGTCAGGAAGGCGCTGAACAGGGGATGTGAGGCAGCGGAGGTTTTCATAAAGAGCTCCCAGGGAATCTCCGTGGAGGCCATGAACGGCAGGGTGGAGGCCATGGAGGTCTCGCGCGGCTTCGGACTGTCGCTCAAGGTTGTCAAGGGACGCAAACTCGGTTTCGCATTTATGACCGTGCCCGCCGGCATCGGCTCATGCCGCGGGGAAATCGACAGGACTATAGATGAAGCCGTACAGGGCTCTGAATGGACGGCTGATGATGAATACGCCGGCATCCCCGGGTATATGCCTTCGGGCGAGGTCCTGATTCTTGATGAGAAGATAAAAGATATAGACGAAAGGGATGTCATCAGGGATGCCCTGCTGCTTGAAGACAGCTCACTTTCTTATGATGAAAGGGTAAAAAAGGTCAGAAAGGCAGGCGTGAGCGCCGGCTCGGGAGAGACCGTGATTGTCAATTCCAGGGGAGTCAGCGCCGCTTACGAGGCCACTTATTATTCAGCTCATGTAACGGCCATTGCCACGGATGAGGGCGGTGACAGCCAGATGGGCTGGGATTATGCAGGCAGCAGGAGACTGAGCGATATAGATATAAAATCAGTGGGTGAAGGGGCGTCAAAAAGGGCGCTGGAACTCCTCGGCTCCGTAAAGATCTCCCCTGTGAAGATACCCGTAATACTTGCTCCGTTCGTTGCCGTTGAGTTTCTCGGGATCCTGAGCGCATCCCTGTCGGCCGAGGCGGTACAGAAGCAGCGTTCCTTTCTTGCGGGAAAGTCCGGGCGCCGGGTCGTCAGCCCGCTCATAGATATAATAGATGACGGCACCATGGACTGGAGGACCGGCACCAGACCCGTTGATGACGAGGGGGTGCCTGTTGCGAACAAGACGCTGATATCAGGCGGCGTGCTTAATGGCTTTATCCATAATACGTATACCGCCGCCAGGGACAACACCGTCTCCACAGGCAACGCCGCAAGGGCAAGTTTCAAAAGCCTGCCCGGAATCGACGTAACAAACCTTTATATAAAACCGGGCAGCGATAAATCCGGTGATGACATAGTGAAATCGCTCTCCCGCGGCATCCTGATACTCGGCGCCATGGGGGTGCATACCGCCAATCCGGTATCAGGGGATTTTTCAGTAGGCATCTCGGGGCGGTGGATAGAAAAGGGCGAAACGGTTTACCCGGTAAAGGAGGCCGTTATTTCCGGAAACATCCTTGATCTGTTCAGGAAGGTGGAGGCGATCGGAAACGACCTGCGGTTTTACGGCAATATCGGCTCACCCACCCTGCTGATAGGTGACATGGATGTCAGCGCGTGAAAATCCGCGGGCAGATTCTAATCCTTTGTCTTGTGGAAATTGTTCATAAAGGAATTCTTCAGGTTACTTGCGTGCCTTCCAAAACGTTTCATCAGTTTCCTCGCCCACACGAACTCGGTCCCGAGCAATGCAAGCCCTATAACAATCGTCGCCAGGCCGGGACCCGGAAGAAACAGCATCGCCGCGCCGAAAAGCAGGACCGTCAAACCGATTACAAGAACGATGATCCGCCTGGCCTGCTTGAGTGATTTAATTACAAAATGATCTTTCTTCCTCAATGGTCTCCTGTCTCTCCGCAGATTTATTTTTTAAACCTTACAGCGGCATTAAAATATCGCCTGCTTTATACAACATTAAGATTAAGTATACAACAAGGTATTGTTTTAATAACAGTTCAGCAGTCCATTATCCGCGCCGTGCTTGACCGTGCTGCAAAAATCCTTTAAAATGAGCAGCAGTCAACGCGGGCTGAACATAATAATTCCGGGCCGGGGGCATGCGTGGAAAAACAAAAAACATGCGAGAGCGGCGGAACCGGCAGACGCGCTGGA
>WFVK01000277.1 GCA_015491705.1 Nitrospirota bacterium
AAGTATTAATATGCAACACGTTGCATCCGGAGGATAACCGTGTCTAACAAGCCGCTCATAGAGTTCAGAAAGATTCGCATTGCCAAGGCCGAAAAACTGGTTGAGATGGGTTTCAATCCATATCCCTCAAGGTGTTCGCGCACACACTATGCAAAAACCATAACAGACAACTATGCTGCCCTTGAAGGAAAGAGCGTCACAGTCGCAGGGAGGCTGATGTCCTGGAGAAAACACGGGGCGCTCACCTTCGGTCATATACAGGACCAGTCAGGCCGCATACAGTTGTATATACGCAGGGACATCCTTCAGGATACGGATTCGTCCCTCGGAAACATAGGCTATGCACACCTGAAATTAATCGAGGTCGGAGATTTCGTCGAGGCAGCCGGGAAGGTGACCAGGACGGAAAGGGGGGAGATATCCGTACAGCCCGATACCATCCGGCTGATTACAAAGTCCATACGCCCCCTGCCGGAGAAATGGTCGGGGCTCAGGGACAGGGAAGCCGTGCTGAGGCGGCGCTACCTGGACACCACCATGCAGCCGCATAAAAAAGAGGCCTTTGAGAACATATCGCGCATGCTCTTTGCCATCAGGACATTCTTTAATGAGAGGGGCTTCCTGGAGTTTCATACGCCGGTTCTGCAGCCCCTGTACGGAGGGGGCACGGCAAAGCCCTTCACCACGCATGTAAACGCCCTCGGCTGCGACGTCTATCTGGCCATCTCTCACGAATTATACCTCAAGCGGCTGATCTCCGCGGGGTTTGACAGGGTTTACACGATCGGCAAGTACTTCCGCAACGAGGGGATCGACAGGAGCCATCACCCGGAGTTCTCCATGATCGAGACAATGACCGCCTATGAGAACTACGAATACAATATGGACCTGATCGAGGACCTCTTCCGCTATGTTGCGCAGAACGTGTTCGGCAGGACGGTGTTCGTGGTCAACGGGCAGGAAGTGGACTTCGCCAGGCCGTGGAAGAGGATATCAATGGTGGAGGCGGTGCGGGATGTCACGGGAGTGGATTTCGGCGTATGCAGGTCTGTTGAGGAGGCCAATGCACACTTGTCCGCCATGGGGATCAACGAGCCGCAGGCGAGCACCGGGCTCTGCCTTGTAAAGGCATTTGAGGAGAAGGTGGAGGCGACCCTCATAAGCCCCACCCTTGTCTACGGGCATCCCATGGATATTTCACCCCTTGCAAAGCCCATGGATGACAAGCCGGATTATGCCGAGCGTTTTGAAATATTCATAGGCGGGATGGAGTGCGGGGACAACTGGTCCGAGCAGAACGACCCCGTGAAACTCCTTGAGACCTGGAAAAGCAAACAGCAGTCGCTCATGCTTAAGGCCGAGGAGATTCATCCCCTTGATTATGACTTTATCGAGGTGATGGAATACGGCATGCCGCCCACCACAGGCATCGGCCCGGGGATTGAACGCATGGCCATGCTCTTTACAGAGCAGGACAATATCGATGATGTAATATTCTTCCCTCTCATGAGGCCCGTGCTGTCACCGCTGAATGCCGAGATATACAGGATCGACGAAAGGGTGTACGTGGAGCGGGTTGCCGAAGAGGACATCCTGATGACCATGGAGGAATTTGTCTCACTGCTTAAGGATAAAAGCATATCCCCCGCCGCCTCCCGCCTTACCATCAGGCCCTACCTCCGCTTATGGGGAAAAGACACGACCGCCGGCCGGGAAAAGACGAGCGGTTACCTTGAAATTGAAGGGTTTATCAGAGATAAAAGGCTGAGAGTCGCGGGGTTTGCTATCACGCCGGGTCAGGCGCTGCCCGCGAAGAATACGGGGAAGCTCAGGTCCATGATTGAATCATCAGTCCGTGACAGCATCGGCGGGTATCTCCCGCATTGCGAGATGAAGATACATGACGTCATACTGCTGCACGACGCGCGCCTGCACGCAGGGCAATAAGAGACAGCAGGGCATGCTGGCGCTTTTCAGACCGCCCCCGACTGCGTCTCAATAATTCCGCCGGATACCATCCATGCCCCCCCTGTTGCCGGTGGCTGCTCTAACTCGGCACTTCTCCATTGCAAGGCTGCATAATATAAGTGAAGTAGGTGGCCCAGTTGTTGCCGGGGAAGTCTAGCCCGTCAGCCCATGCGGTTTCATAGCCATCCAGTTCCACAACAGCGTGGGCCGCGATGAAGAGCTCAAGCCCTTCCTGGGACCATTCGCCGGCGTCTATGACATAGGTGAATTCAGTGACAGCCGGATCGTACTCTGTCTTATACCGGAATTTTCCCGGAATCGGATTGCCTGACCTGGTCTGGGGAATGTCATACAGGCTGGTGGCCACAGAAAGGTGCGTCTCGTTCAGAACCCAACCGCCGCCGGTGCTATACGTAACATACAGATATGTATCGTCATTCCAGATAGTGACTGTCCCAACCTCTATTACCTGCCCCCCATAGAGGGTCACCTCGGCGGCCGAGCCGCAGTCGGCCTCAGCCGTACCCGATGGCATCAGGGCCGTGGCTACACTCAGCACAGCCAGGACCGCTAAAGCGAAAAACGTGGTTCTTTTTGTAATATCCATGACTTACCCCCTCCGTTCTTTTTTATGTTTGACCGCCGAAAATAATATCCTTTGCTTTGTCTGCCGGGGCGGGGCTCTGCCTGTTTTCAGTATGTCCATCTGACTTCCTGTGGAATGATAAAAATTTATTTTTCGGCAACCACTGACAAGAAGTCGCTTTTCAGGGCTGGTTAAATCTTAGCAGAAAAAAGGCGATCCGGCAATCTTTACCTTACAGTTACATAAAACCATCGCCCGCGGGAGGGCAGCGGAGGGGCCGCGCCTCTTTCTACTCCCAGGGGGCGCTGGTCAGCCAGCGGGCTTTGAAGATATTGAAATCCGGCGGGCCTACGAAATTGTCGGAGTCAAAGTCAGCATCAGGATTACAGTTGGGGCTGGTGGGACTGGACCACCACGCTTCTTTGAACATATTAAAGTCAGGCGGCCCCACAAAACCGTCGTTGTCCAGGTCTGCGTCGCACATGTTGCCGTATCCGTCATTGTCCGTGTCCTGCTGGCCGCTGTTTGCGGTCAGGCGGCAGTTGTCGTCGCAGTTTGCACTATTGCCCCCTGTGCAGCGGTTGTCCCCGGCTGTGCCGCTTCCGTCCCCGTCATCAGG
>WFVK01000278.1 GCA_015491705.1 Nitrospirota bacterium
GATAAATATAGCGGCAGCCCATGGATAACACGGCTGCCCTTTCCGGTGCATGTAGTTGAGAAGATAGAAACATATGACCGGATAAGCAGGAACCGCTTTGTCACGCGCTATGCCTATCACCACGGTTATTTCGACGGCGAGGAGCGGGAGTTCCGCGGCTTCGGCATGGTCGAGCAGTGGGATACCGAGGAGTATGAGACGCTTAAAGATGCAGGACTTGCTGAAACATCAAACCTCGATGCCTCATCCCATGTGCCGCCCGTGCTTACAAGGACGTGGTTTCACACAGGCGCCTGTATCAGGGGCGGCCGCATATCCAGACACTTTGAGGACGAGTATTACAGGGAGGGCGACCCGGGTTCTGGCGAGGGACAACTGACAGATGCACAACTTGAGGCCATGCTCCTTCCCGACACCTTGCTGCCCGGCGACCTCACGCCGGAGGAGGAGAGGGAGGCATGCCGCGCCCTGAAGGGCTCTGTGCTGCGCCTGGAGGTATACGGACTTGACCGCCATCCGGACGGGAGCCCCGCCGGGGAGTCGGACAGGCCCTATACGGTCTCGGAACGCAATTATACCGTTAAATGCCTTCAGCCGAAGGGAAGCAACAGGCATGCGGTCTTCTTCGTACACGAGCGGGAGACCGTTGATTTTCAATATGAGCGGAGGCTTGTGGACACAGAAGGTGTAAAACGCGCTGACCCGCGCATAACACATTCCATAAGACTCAAGGTGGATGATTACGGCAATGTCGAACGGGAAGTATCCATTGGTTACAGGCGCAGGCCCATGCCCGGCATCCTCGATGAACAGGAACAGACCCATCTGACCTTGACAGCAGGCCGCTTTGCAAACCGTGCTGATGAAGAGGACTGGTATCGCGTGGGCCAGCCCGTAGAGACACGGACCTTCGAGGTGGTAAATCCCCCCGAGCCTACGCTTAATGACGGCATTGTATCCCTTTTTGCCTTCAAGACGATTGACGAACTCGTGGAGTCCCTCTTTCCCGGGGACACTACCCGGCCTGAGGCCGCAAAGACATGGCCCTATGAAAGATGGGACTGGAGAGGAAATCCTGCCCATGCCCCTTCCGGGACCAGGCTGCGTCTCATCGAGCACCTGCGCACATACTATCGCAAGGATGATTTAAGCCAGATGCTTCCGCTCGGCAGGATTGAGTCCATGGCGATACCGGGCGAAACCTATAAACTGGCCTTCACCCCCGGCCTGGCAAAAGAGAGCTTTGCAGACAGCGGCAGGGCCTCGCAGGCGGAGCTGGATGCCGCACTGGCGGACGAGGGCGGATATGTTCATACAGAAGGCGATGCAAACTGGTGGATACCCTCGGGCCGGATATTCTACTCCCCGGACCCCGGCCACACTCCGTCAGAAGAGCTGAATTACGCCCGCCGGCATTTCTTCCTGCAGCACCGCTACCGTGACCCTTTCCATATAGATGGTATACGGGAGACAGAGACATTTGTAAGCTATGATACCTATGACCTTCTTGTGGTGGAGACAAGGGATGCCCTTGATAATACCACGATGGCAGATAATGACTATCGTGTACTTCAGCCCTTCAGGGTGACAGACCCCAATGGTAATCGTTCTGAGGCAGCCTTTGACACCCTTGGACTGGTGGTAGCCACTGCGGTCATGGGTAAGGTCGGTGAGGATATTGGCGACCTTTTAGAAGGCCTTGATACTGATCCATCGCCTTCTGTCCTTGATGGTTTTTTCGACAATCCTTATGGTCATAGAGAATCCTTGTTAGGCGGGGCAACGACGCGTTTTGTATACGACCTTTATTGTTACCCGCGTTATGGCAGCCCCCCATTTGTTGCCACACTCGTTCGTGAGACCCACTTAAGCGATCTTGAAAAAGAGCAGAAGAGCAAGATACAGGTCAGTTTTTCCTATTTTGACGGTTTTGGCCAAACGATACAGAAGAAGATCGAGGCTGAGCCAGGGCCTGTGCCGTTACGCAACGCCAATGGTAAGATTATCGTAGGGCTGGACGGCCAGCCTGAGATGAGCGCTCACAATGTTGACCCCCGCTGGGTTGGCAGTGGCTGGACCGTGTTTAATAAC
>WFVK01000279.1 GCA_015491705.1 Nitrospirota bacterium
CCTCTTAACCTAAGAGGGGAGATATATTTCCCCCTTGGTTTAAGGGGGATTAAGGGGGTTACCTCCTCCCCTTAAGTTAAGGGGAGGCCAGGAGGGGTTACTTTGAATATGCGTGCTGAATATTTCCTCAGGGAATCGCAGATAAAGCTTTTCCGCCGGGCTCTCCGGCATGCGGGCGATGGTGTTATGCAACTGTAAGGTTTAATAAACTTATGGAAACAATATTAAGCACCGTGGAAATGGAAAGATACCGCAGGCAGATGATGCTGCCCGGTTTTGATGTCGGGCACCAGCGGAAATTAAAGGAATCAGCGGCCATGGTTGCAGGCATCGGGGGGCTCGGCGGGACCGCCGCAGTGTATCTTGCGGTGGCGGGCATAGGGAAGATGGTCATTGTCCATTCAGGTACCCTGACACTGTCGAACATGAACAGGCAGATACTGATGAGACACGACTGGATAGGAAAGAGCAGGACGGTCCGGGCAAGAAAGACGATAGAAGAGATAAATCCCGACGTGGAAGTCGAGATATACGACGAGAGGATATCAGGGGACAACATCGGCAGACTCCTTGAAGGCGTGCATATCGCCCTGTCGGCGCGCCCGAACTTTCATGAACGCAGGGTCCTGAATAATGCCTGTGCGGATAAAGACATACCCATGATCGAGGCCGCCATGAACGGCATGGAGGGCTACCTCTTTAACGTCATCCCCCGCGTTACCCCGTGTCTTGACTGCGTGTATCCGGAGGACGACCCGGAATGGGAGGAACTGGGATTCCCCGTGCTGGGCGCGGTCTCGGGAATGCTCGGCTGCCTCATGGGTATAGAGGCGGTAAAGATACTCACGGGATACGGCAGACCCCTGCTGTCAAGGATGCTTGTATTCAATACCCTGGACATGGAGTTCAGAAAGCTGATCATCAAGAGGGACACCGGGTGCAGGGTGTGCGGGAATAAGGTCTAACAGCAGATCCCCTCCTCTTTCCATCTCTCCGGAAACAGCATCTTGAATGTGGTCATGTGCCCCGGCTTGCTTTCCACGATCAGGCTTCCCAGGTGCTCGGAGATTATCTGCCTCACCAGGGGCAGGCCCATTCCAAAGCCGCGCTCTTTTGTGCTGAAGAACGGTTTGAATACATTTTCAACCTCTTCTTCGGGAATTCCGTCGCCCGTATCCGTAACAGCAACGGCTATATAATCGCCTTCCCTGAAAGTCTCCACCGTTATACTTCCCCCTTTTGAAGTGGCCTCAACGGCGTTTTTCACGACATGGAATACGGCCACGCGCAGGAGGTCTCTCTGCATTTTGATTCTCAGCGGCTCCGTGGAAATATTTACCGTCATTTTTATTCCCTTGTATGATGCCTCTCTCTCTACCACGGAAACCACGCTTTCAACTACCCTGTTGATATCCTCGAGCTTGAATTTGGACTGCCTGCCCCTGAGAAAGTTTTCAAAATCCTTTACTATCTTGTCCAGCTCTTCCGCGCCTTCAAGAATATACAGGAGATTTTTCCTCAGTTTCTCAGTGAGGTTTTCCTTCTCAAGTATCCTCCTGCACCTGCCCCCTATCATGGCGGCGGGGTTTCGCACCCTGTCCGCCACGGTCAGCGCCATCAGGCTCATGGTCCTTTCCGCTCCGATGGTCTCCAGCTCCTGGTTCAGCTCTGTGAGGTCGGCATTGATCGACTCTATCTGCTCCAGCAATCTTTCCCTTTCTTCCTCCGCCAGCTTGCGTTCCGTTATGTCCCGCTGTACGGAGACCCAGTGCATGCACGTGCCTTGTTTGTCAAAAACCGGGACTATACTGCACTCCACCCAGAACTCCGATCCGTCTTTGCGGTAATTGATAAGCTCCACCCTGACAGGCTCGAAGTTATCAAGCGCCCTGCGGATCTTGTCCAGTTTCGCAAGTTCGGTGCGGGGTCCCCTGAACATCCTCAGTGTCCTGCTGGTGGCCTCTTCAAAGGTATAGCCCGTCATGCGTGTAAATGCATCGTTTACGTATATGATATGTCTCCCCGGCCTGTTGTCGGACGGCTTTGCCTCAAGAATTATGATAGCGTCATTTGCATGGACAACCGCGGATTCCAGCAGCAGCAGTCTCTTCTCCGTTTTCCTGCGTTTTATTGCATTTTCTATCTTTACAGGCAGTATCATCAGGTAGTTGAGGGCGGGGTCTTTTATTAAATAATCATAAGCGCCAGCTTTCATGACATTAACCGCGGTCTTTTCATCGGCTACCGCAGTTACCACTATGACAGGCGTATCGCTTACCAGGTCCAGGATATCGAAGACCGTGCCGTCCTCAAAGATGTAGTCCGTGATTATGACGTCAAATGCCTGCGACCCCAGGGCGGCTTTCGCCTCTGAGACATTCCATGCCATGAAATAGTTATAGCTGAAATCCTCCGGTTCAACGACCTGCCGGAAAACCGCCTGGTCGAGCCTGTTGGCTTCAACCAGCAATATCTTGTGCTCGGTGCGGTTTATAACCTTCACTGTTGTCCTGCCCGTACCTTCCACCTTCCGGTTACTGAAAAATATTCCCTATTAATTAATAATCGACCCCGTGGCGGAAAATCTTTAACCCTGAGGTGCCGTAAAGGGCGGTATTGAAGGTACTATGAAATTGAGATAAAATGTAACAGGTTATGAACAGCAAGGTTATATCACCGGCGGGCAGATTTATTCCACTGCTTTTGCTTTTCTTCCTTGCCTCCTGCGCGGTCAACCCTGTTACGGGCGAAAAGGAACTGATGCTCGTAAGCGAAAGCCGGGAGATCAGGATAGGAAGGGAGGCCGCCCCCTCGTTGAAATGGGAATTCGGCGGGCCGTACCATGATCCCGCGCTTGAATCATATCTTGAAAAAATTGTAAAGAGGCTCTGGGAGAATTCCGAGAGGCCGTATCTGCCGGTGAAGTTTTACATTCAGAACACCTCGGTACCCAATGCATTCGCACTGCCGGGTTATGTGGCGATTACGAGGGGGCTTCTCAGCGAGATGGAAAACGAGGCGCAGTTTGCAGCGGTTATGGGACATGAGACCGGACACGTAATGGCAAGACACACCGCCCGGAGACTATCGCGCATGATGCTCCGGCAGTTGGGGCTCGCAATAGGAGCCGCGGCCCTTGAGGGCAGGAGCGGGAGAGACACGCTCCTTACACTCGGGGCCGCAGGCAGCAGCCTCCTTCTTCTTAAATATGACAGGGACGAGGAGATAGAGGCGGACAGGCTGGGGGTCAGATACATGGCAATGCTCGGTTATGACCCGTATGAGGCGGTATCAGCGCATAAAATACTTCAGAAGGCCGTAAATGACTACCTCAGGCGCCTCGGCGGGAAGCATGCCGGTGGAGACGGCCCGACGGCCGGGCTTTTCTCGACACACCCCGCGGAAGAGGTCAGGCTCAGAGAGATACGTGACATGATAGACCATCTGCCGCCTTACACAATAAAAGGAGACGGCAGGTTCGGCCGGGTTTTCAGGAAGGCGACCGCAGGCATCAGGAAAATCAACAGGATATACTTCCGGTATGACAAGGCGCGGCAATATTACAGGGAGAGAGATTTTCTCAGGGCCGAAAAGACCGTCAGGGAGGCGATCAGGCTGGACAGTTCCCAGGCGCCTTTTTACCACCTCCTCGGACTGATCCGTATCCAGCGGAAAGACTACGGGAAAGCAGAAAAGTTTTTCATGAAATCGCTGTCAATAGACCCCGGTTATCAGCCGTCGGTTTACGGAATGGGACTGGTCCGTTATTTTGAAGGAAACTATCAACAGGCAATCCGTGACTTCAGGAAGAGCCTTGAATTGTACCCGGAACACGCCCAGTCGCATTTCGGCCTGGGAAAAAGCTATTTTCAGTTGAGGCAATATTCGAGAGCCGTGCCGTATCTGAGGAAATTTGCCCGTGCAGTCCCCGGGCATCCCGAGGTTCACGGCCTGCTCGGCATAAGCTATGACCGCACTTATCAGCTCAGGCCTGCAATAGCGGAGTACAGGAAACAGTTGGAGGTTGCACCTGACACGGCCCTTGGGCGTTATGCACTGAGAAGGCTTGCGTTCCTGGAGCGCCTGCCCGCGAGACAGTGAGCATCTTTGCACTGCATGAACCGTCAGGCTCCCCCGGCAGCCGGCAATGGGGAAGGTATTTGAGGTTATGGTAATGACCGGCATCACCAACAACATCGACAAAATCGCCGCTGCCTTGATCCTTGTGGTTTTTGTAGGCGGCTGCATCGCGTGGCGCAGGCAACGGAAAAAAAGGCTTGCCAGGGCACGGGCTGCTGCTGCTTTCAGGAGCAGGGTGCTGACCGCTGTGGAGGGTCTGTATCCCGTCACTAAATACTGGAGGAGGGAGGTATTTGACAGGTTCAGGGAGACCGTCCCCGAAATAGAATCCGCCGCCGCTGAATTCAGGCACTTTATCCCCCTGAAGAGCAGGGCCTCTTTTGACACTGCATTAAAAAACTACCGCGAGCACTGCAACAATATAACGTGGGAATCATGTGCCGGCTTCAACATATGCCCTGAGAAGAAATTCACGGAAGAGATAGGGCCCAAGGAGATATTCAGGCAAAACGTCAATGCATTGCTGGATTTTGCAAAAAGATACGGCAGGCCCTGACGGTTGCGCGAAACAGACAGGAAAGGCCGGGGAGAAGGTGCCGCAAAACACTTCAGTAACCGCATGCGTTGTCACCGCATTGATAAAAGACGGATGACATTGATAAGATACTTGTATGAAGATCCTTTTTATTTCCAAATTTGAATACTACGAGCCGCTGGGTACCATGTACCTGTCGAGCTTTTTAAAGCAGCACGGTGTAGACTGCCGGTACCTGGATATTAAATTCGAGAATGACCTTGCACGGGAGATACGCCGTATATCGCCGGACATCATTGCATATTCAATAACCACGGGCCAGAGCAAGTTCTACCGGCAACTGAACATCGACCTGAAAAAACAGTTCAGCTTCTTCGCCGTCTTCGGCGGCCCGCACTGCACATTTTTCCCTGAATATATCCATGAGGAAGGCGTGGACGCCATCTGCAGGGGAGAGGGTGAGTACGCCCTGCTGGACCTTGTAACAGCTCTTGAACAAAAGAAAGATATAACGAAGATCGATAACCTGTGGGTAAAGGTCGAAGGCAATGTATACAAGAATGAAGTCCGGAACCTTATAGATGATCTGGATACGCTTCCTTTCCCCGACCGGGAGATGCTTGATAAATACAGGCACTTCAAAAAGATGCCGAGAAAGACCGTAATGACCGGCAGGGGATGTCCGTTTAAGTGCACATACTGCTTTAATCATTCCTACAACAAGCTTTACCGCGGCAAGGGCAAGGTAGTCAGAAAGAGGAGCATAGAGAATGTCATCGAAGAGCTGAAGTACCTCCTCAGGTCATATAAACTCAGGAGATTCCAGTTCTGGGACGATACATTCAATATCGATTACCGCTGGACAATGGATTTCTGCGAGGCATACAGGAGAGAGATCAACATACCTTTCAGTATCACACCGCGGGTCAACCTGGTGGATGAAGAGATGGTCAGGGCACTGAAGAACGCGGGCTGTGTAACAATCGGAACCTCCGTGGAGAGCGGCAATGAATATTTAAGGAACAAGGTGCTCAAAAGGAACATCTCCGAGAAGCAGACAGTGGATGCCTGTGATCTGTTCAACAAGTACGGAATTCATATTTTAATGGGAAACATGCTCGGACTGCCCGATGAGACGCTGGACATGGCCTTTGAGACGCTGAATTTCAACATCAGGTGCAAACCCACTTATGCATGGGTGTCGATCTTCCAGCCTTTCCCGAGGACCGAACTGAGCAATTACTCCATAGAAAAGGGATATTTTGACGGCAATCTCGACACGCTTGACGGGTCATTTTACAGAAAGAGCGCCCTGAAGCTGAAAGACATAGAAAAGATGGAGAGGCTGCACCACCTGTTCTCAGTGGGTGTTGCATTTCCCCGGCTGGTCCCGCTTATCAAGGTGCTGATAAGGCTGCCCCTGAACAGGCTTTACCGCGTAATCTTCATCCTGCACAAATCGTGGTGTTATTTCACAAAGCTTAAATATATAGAATTCTCCGAAATGTTTATAAGAAGATAGCCGCCCGGCCGGGAGCCTATCCGTAGAGCCGGCGTACACCTATGCACAGGCCTTTGCATGATGTGCAGCCCTCCACGACAAGCTCTCCGGTACCACATCCCGGGACTGGTTCCGCATTCCCCCCGCATCTCGGACACTTCATGGCGCCGGGGTGATCGACGGCGGGCGTGCCCCCATCTGTCCGCATGTTCTCCCCGGGAAGATCAGTATCGCCCACATCAAACCATACCCCCCGGCAGTCCGGGCATATATCGATGACGGTGTTTCGCCGGTCACCGATGCCCGTGGATTTCAAATCGACATCACATCTCGGACATTTCATGATGACCCTCCTTTTCGAGGCTTCTCCACCCCGTGTTGCCTTCATCATGCAAAAAGTATAACCGGAAATATCAGCTTTGGAAATTATAATTTTCGACTTATTTTATAGCCCGTACCCTCCGGCCCGGCGGCGCTGTTTTTGTGCCTCCGGTTGAAAAGGCGGAAATGCCTTTTGGATTTAAATGCGTTGATATTGTTATAATTTAAGGCTACTACTTTAATACCAAGGAGATAATGAATATGAGTAAAATGGATGCAGTCGTTACGACAAAATATTCAGCGGATGCAAAGTTCAGGTTCAGGTGCCATAAGGGGATAAAATGTTTCACCAAATGCTGCAGCAACATAGAGATACTCCTTACGCCTTACGATGTCATAAGATTGAAGAACAGGCTCGGGATGCAGTCTGAAGAATTCCTCGACAGGTACACGTATATGAAAATCGATGAACGGTCCTCGCATCCGCTTGCAATACTGAAGATGAACGACGATGATGAGAAAACATGCCCTTTTGTCACACCCGGAGGCTGCATCGTCTACACCGACAGGCCGGCCAACTGCCGTTATTATCCCGTGGGCCAGGGCACATTCAAGAAGGAAGGGGAAAACGGCCCTGTGGAGGAAGAGTTTTACTTCTTCATAAAAGAGCCGCACTGTTTCGGCTACGAGGAAAAAAAGCAGTGGACAATCGCCTCATGGAGGGAAGACCAGGGTGTCGACCGGTATGACGAGGTGAACAAAGAGTGGAAGGGCCTGCAGTTGAGAAAAAATCTCGTCGGGCAGCCTCCGCTGGATGAGAACAAGCAGTTTCAGTTTTACATGGCGAGCTATGATGCGGACAGGTTCAAAAGGTATGTCTTTGAGAGCAATTTTCTGAATGTCTTTGATATCGACCAGGAAACCGTGGACAGGATGAGAAATGACGAAGTAGAGCTTATAAAGTTCGGGGTCAAATACATCAAGTACGTAATGATGCTCGAGGAGACACTGAAGCTCAGGAAAGACGCCGAAAAGTACAGGAAGAAGAAGTGAGCACGCCCGCGGGCCATGTTTTTATGCTCAACCTTAATGTTGTATAAAGGGACGGTGTTTTATGGTAAATGTAAGGCCGGCAATACAAACAATTATTTATCAGAAAAGGAGGTCTTTTAAATGGACTGGGGTATGAAGAATCGTTTATCAAGCCTGATTCAATCAGACGGCCGCTGTTTTTTTCTCCCGATAGACCACGGATACTTTCAGGGGCCGACAAGGTGCCTGGAGAGACCGGGTGAGACCATCAAACCCCTCCTGCCTTATGCAGATGCGCTGTTTGTAACGAGGGGCGTATTGCGCAACGCAATAGACCCTGCAAAGAGCAAACCGGTTATTCTCAGGGTGTCCGGGGGCACCAGCA
>WFVK01000280.1 GCA_015491705.1 Nitrospirota bacterium
CCATCCGGTCGGCGTAAGGGCAAAGGGTGAAAAAGTCATAACCCCCCAAGACCTGCCCACGATTGAAGACGGGGTGATAACGTGTGTTACCTGCCACCTGCCGCACGGCGGCGGGAAGATGTACTTTGCAAGAATGGATATGAATAAAGATATATGCATTAAATGTCACATAAAGGGTTACTGAGAAAGGGGTAAAAATGAGCGTCAGGAACAGGAGAAAAAAGATAAATTTCTCTGTCAAGAGACAGATGCAGATGAGACTCTTTTTCAGGGTCGTCTCAATCGCCGCGGCCGGTATCGGGCTTATGGCGGTGATATTTTATTTCTACAGTTACAGGGAGATAAGCGGCAGTTACCGCCAGTTTCATATACAGGCGCAGAATTTTCTTGATTATCTGCTGCCCGCGGTCATCCTGTCACTGTCCGCCGCGGTTGTTTTCGCTGCGGCTATAACGGTTTTTTTCCCCCATAAAATAGCAGGTCCTCTGTACCGTATAGAAAAAGACCTCAAGGAGAAGGTGAGCAAAGGGGACTTTACGGTCAGATTTGCAATAAGGAAGGGGGATGAAGTCAGCGAGCTGCCGGAGACCGTCAACCTGCTTCTGGAGAAGCTCAGGAACATGGTCGAGAAGGCGAAAACACCCGCAGGAGAGCTCTACTCCATCACCTCCGGTGCAGAGGCATACAAGGATATCGAAGGGCTTGTGAGAGAGATAAACGATGCGCTGAGGGAATTCAGGATATGATGGAGGCGGCGAGCGGATTCGAACCGCTGAATAAAGGTTTTGCAGACCTCTCCCTTAGCCACTTGGGTACGCCGCCGTCAGAAAGCGAATAGAGAATGGCTGTTTCTGGAGCGGGAGACGGGATTCGAACCCGCGACCCCAACCTTGGCAAGGTTGTGCTCTACCAACTGAGCTACTCCCGCAAATAAGGCGGTAAAGATAAAAGTTACAGACTCCATGCTTTACAGCGGACTCATGATTGTCCGCTGTGATCGTCATTACCGCAGGCGAAGCATTGCCGGTTTCCTTACTGAAGAATGATCCCCCCGGCACACGGGATGACGGGAACCTCGACCTCCCGCCGGCTTTTTATCAGGATAATACTTAACTTAATACAACTAATAGTCTATAATAGACATTTAAAATAGTAATTTAAAAAAGCCGGTTTTGTCAAATATGGCGTATCCTGACTATAAAGAGTTTAAAAAGAAGGCGGAAAGGGGCAATCTCGTTCCTGTATACACGGAGATACTCGCCGACCTGGACACACCCCTTTCGGCGTTTCTCAAGCTGAAAGGCAGGCACTCGTTCCTGTTCGAGAGCCTTGAGGGCGGTGAGAAGTGGGCGCGGTATTCCTTCATAGGGAGTAACCCCTCGCTGATAATAGAAGGGGAAGGCAGGAAACTGACGATTAAAAGGGGAAAGCACAGGGAACTGCGCGAGGCGGAAAGGGACCCCCTTGAGATCGTATCCGCGGAATTGAAAAAATACAGGCCCGTGATTGTCCCGGGGCTGCCGAGATTCTTCGGCGGCTTTGTAGGCTATATCGGTTACGACACCGTGCGCTGTTTTGAGAAGCTGCCGGACTATCATCACGAGGGGCCGGGGCTTCCCGATATATTTCTCATGCTTACTGATACACTGGTCGTCTTCGACAACATAACGCACACGATCAAGGTAATATCAAACGCCCATATAGAAGATACACCCGCAAAGGCGTATGAAAAGGCCCTGGAAAAGATTGACGGTATAGTTGAAAAACTCAGGGCAAAGGTCTCCGTTCCCCGCCGGGCGAAGTCATCACCGGAGAGGCCGGAAGGTGCGCGGGCCTTTAAATCGAATTTCTCGAAAAGGGATTTTCTAAGGGCGGTTGAAAAGACCAAGGAATATGTCAGGTCAGGGGATGTGATCCAGACGGTGATATCGCAGAATTTCGAGAGAGACACCGATATCCCGCCCATAAATGCATACAGGGCGCTCAGGGTCATAAACCCCTCTCCATACATGTATTACCTTGAAACGGGAAAGTGCACGATTGCCGGCTCGTCCCCCGAGATACTCGTCAGGGTGGAGGGTGACACCATTGAACTCAGGCCCATTGCCGGCACGAGGAAGAGGGGGAAAACACCCGGGGAGGACCTGCTGATGGAGCAGGAACTCAGGGCGGATCCAAAGGAAATAGCAGAGCATATAATGCTTGTGGACCTCGGCAGGAACGATGCCGGAAGGGTGGCCGCCACCGGCAGTGTGAGGGTCAGCGAGCTTATGAGCGTTGAAAGGTATTCGCATGTCATGCACCTTGTGTCAAACGTGGTCGGCAGGCTCGGCAGGAAATATGACGCCTTTGATGTCCTCAGGGCGTCATTCCCCGCGGGCACGGTGACAGGGGCGCCCAAGATACGGGCAATGGAGATTATCGAGGAGATCGAGCCTGCAAGGCGCGGCCCGTACGCGGGTGCGGTCGGCTACTTTGATTTCTCCGGCAATATGGATATGTGCATCACCATAAGGACGATAATATTCAGGGGCGGAAAGGCGTACATACAGGCGGGGGCGGGAATCGTGGCTGATTCCGATCCCCTGAAAGAATACAAGGAGACCGTAAACAAGGCAAAGGGGATGTTCAGGGCGATAGAAATGGCGGAGAACGGACTGTAATGTCCGTACCGCGCTGCGCGCCCGGAGCGGGGAAGTTGATTTATGCTTTTGATGATCGATAATTACGATTCTTTCACCTACAACCTCGTTCAGTATCTCGGCGAGCTGGGTGAGGACATAAAGGTTTTCAGGAATGACAGGATAACCATTGCCGGGATTGAGAAATTAAGTCCCGACAGGATTGTTATCTCACCCGGGCCGTGCACCCCCAGGGAGGCAGGCATATCAATTGAAGTGGTCAGGCATTTCGCCGGAAGGGTGCCCATACTCGGCGTATGCCTCGGCCATCAGTCAATCGGTGCGGCTTACGG
>WFVK01000281.1 GCA_015491705.1 Nitrospirota bacterium
CTGGTCGAAATGACGCAAGCTCAGGATTAGTTTCAAAAATCAGCTTCCGCAACAGATATTAATTAGGATGGGATAGAAATTTTCACTCAAGAAAAATTTCTATCCCATCCGGTACCCTGTCTCCACATCCCAGAACTATCACCTTGTAATCGGACGGAAGCGGATATATCCTTACATCATCAGCCTCTTCATCAATGAGATCGCTTATCTTTTCCTTAAGCTGCTGAAGTTCTCGCCATGTCAAAGAGCAGTGGAATACCGAGTACTGAAGATGAATGCCCCGGCCCTTCATGAACCGGTATACTCTCCCCAGTCTTGCCGGCTTCGCTATGTCATAGCATACAACATATTTTGCCTTCATGACAATATCTCCCTCATCAGTTCAAAAATCTCATCAATCGTGCTGTTCAGCTTCTCCTGCGTCTCCCGCCGCTTGTTCTCAAACCTGTGAACAATGTTCCTGATACCGCTGTCCGTAACCACCGGTTGCCCTTCCTCGTTCTTTATCAGCTCTCCGAGACCGGACGAACGGAAAAACTGCATTGTCTGTATGTCGCTCTCCCCGCCCATGATGTAACATATGTCAAGGGCGAATCCGAAATTATGCCTCCGGTGAAGCACACCGGGATGCGGGTCGAGCCCTGAATCTGCAAGGCCCTGCATTATCATATTCCTGAACAGGGCGGTGACTATCCCGTTGACTGCATGCCACTTCCTTTCTCCCACTTTCCTGACCCCCCTGAGAATCTCCTGGTAGTTGCCTTCGCCGAAACCCCTCACAGACAGAGCGGGCGCCAGCCGGGGGACGTATTTTTTTATGAAATTCAACTGGAAAAGCGCCCGCCGCGCCGATGCCCACCTGCGGAAATGTCCGATTGTCTTCTCAGACTGCAGAAGCGCCCTCTGCTCCCGGTAATGATCCGGGAGCCTGTGATTGTACGGCAGCACAACAGCCGTCTCCTCGGCCCTGGTGTTGAGAAATGTAATCGGTGTGTTGTTGTCTGCAAACAGGGTTATCATGCCGGAGTCAAGACGCACATTGCCGATTACAACAACCCTGTCCACGAGCCTCGCCGGTATCCTCCTTCCGGCCCGGCCCTTTTCCCTGACCCATATTGAAGGGCCGTCCCTCTCTATCACCGGTTTATTTGTCTGGTTTATATACAGGGTCCTGCCCATCCATGATCCTCCTTGCAATCCTTCTTACTTCTTCAACCCAGCCGGGCCTCATCTGCCGGGCCCATTCCTCGTATACAGGATAGAACTTCTTCCTGCCCGCCTTTTTCAGGTAGCAGCCCGGACGTTCGTCGTTCATCACAAAATCCCTTTCCGTCAGAATGCGCTCCCTGAAGAGCCTCCATACAAACCCGTCCACAAGCGGGCGGCAGGGTTCGACAAGGTCGCATGCAAGGGACTCCCTCCCGTAGTCAAACTGGTGATAAAATCCGATAACAGGATCAAGACCGATAACCTCTATCTCCCTGACGAGTTCAAAATGCACCAGCGTGTAACAGAGCGAAAGCACGGCGTTTACGGGATCAAGGGGCGGCCTCCTGTTCCTCTTCCTGAATCCAAGGGAGGCGGGGAACATCATGGCGAACGCGGGGAAATAGCCCGCAGAGGCCCCGCCCTCCATTCCCCGGAGGGTATCCAGATTCATATCCTGCCTGTCGATTTCCATGATTATCCCCTGCAGCATGCGCGCCGCACCGGTCAGCGGAAAACGCAAATCAGGACGCCTCTCCCTGGCCTGCATCAGTAAATTCATCTGCCCCTCTATCTTTCTCCTGACCACACCGACCGCAACCTCGATATTAAAATCAGAGAGTGACTTCTCGTACTGCCTGACCCGCAGTATCCCGTTGTTGTGCAGCCTGCCGTGCAGCATCCCGCAGAACCTCAGCCTCTTGCCCGAGAGAAAAAGCACGCTCACACCTTCCTGCGCAAGCATATTCAGCGCCGATGTCTCCACCACTATATTGCCGGCGATCACAACACGCTTAAGCGGATTAACCGGCACAACGCCCTCGCGTCCCTCACCTGAATAGAAAGCAAGGGCCTTGCCGTCGGGTCTAATATGAAGATCCTTTCTGTCGATATACAGTGTACCCATAAACTTCAATTATCAATTAGTAATTATCAATGATCAATTAAGGAAGTTTTTTTATTCATAATTCATAATTGTTCATTACTCATTGATTTTCACCCTATATAAAAATACTCCGGGTCTTTGGGCTGCACGCCGATACCC
>WFVK01000282.1 GCA_015491705.1 Nitrospirota bacterium
AAACCAGCTCAAGGACACCTGTTGAATCTATCAGTCCTTTTTCCAGAAAAGAAACGTCATCCCCGAAACCATCATCTTCCCCATACAGAAAATTATCAACAATGAAATGCCTGATCTCAGACTTCAACTGCATATTCCCTGTTCTCCATCACGTTCCCTGTTATTTCCCTGCTTCTTGAATCAAAATTTTCTATATACATATGATGCACAAGCAATGTAGAGATTATGCCCACGACAGCCATGTTATCCTTGAAACCGATCACCGGAGCCTGTCTGCATTTTTTTACCAGCACGGAAACGGCCTCTGGATTGAAGTATGCGGTTTTCTTCAAATTCTTCTCTGAAAGTATCTCCTCAAGATAACCCGGGGGATTCCCCTTGAAAAAACTCTTTGAATCAGGGGCCATATATGGCTGTTTGGTTCTTTTTATTATTGAATCCGGCAATAAACCACCCATGCTCTCCTTCAGGATATACTTCTCCGTGAGTGCTCTCATCCTTATAGCGGACGGCAGTTTACAGCAGAACTCCACCACCCTGTGATCAAGAAAAGGGAACCTCCCCTCTACTGAGTTCGCCATTGCAACCCTGTCTCCCTGTGAAGACAGGAGATAGCCTGAAAGGAGGGTCCTGATTTCAAGGTACTGCGATTGTGACAGGTAATCGTATCTGGACAGGGCGCCTGAGAGTAATGCCGAGAGTTCATCCAGATTTTTATAATTATCAAGTCTCTCTTTAATATGATCAGAGAAAAAGAATTTTATCTTCGAAGTTGTATTCCACCTCGGTATATGCGAATAATACGCCTCCGGATAATCATTTGTGTCCACCCTGAAAAATGTACCGGCATACCGGAGTGACCTTGTGGGAGAATCGGCAAGATACGGATAGAGCCTTCTGAGGATAAGCGGCCTGAGCCTCGATTCCGGGAATCTTTCCATAAACTTGCGTATCTTTGCCTCTTTGAAGATGTCATATCCGGCCAGTATCTCATCAGAGCCTTCACCTGTTAAAACCACCTTGTAGCCGCTTTCCCGTACGAGTCCGGAAAGGAGGTAGAGTGGGGCAGGCGCTGTCCTTAATACAGGTTTTTCAGTATGCCATATAACATCAGAGAAACTCCTGCCAATGTCGGCATATGTACATTTGATATCGCTGTGCTCTGTATTCAGATATTCAATCATCTGCCTCTGGTATTTACTCTCATCATATGCTTCGTCATGGAAAGTCACTGAAAACGTCCTTAACGGATTGCCGGTAAATTTTTTTATGAGGGTGGTTATGACGGATGAATCTATACCGCCGCTCAAATATGCGCCTACAGGTACATCGGCCCTGAGCCGCAGTCTTGTGGCATCTATCAGGAGTTCCCTTAATTCTTCAGCATACTCCTCTTCTTTTCTGATGCCGTCATCCGGTGTAAAATCGGGATCCCAGTATTGCTCTACCTGGTAATTGCCCTTTTTTGCTATCATATAATGCCCTGCCGGGAGCTCGAAGATGTCCCTGAAAGCTGTTCTTGGGGGTATGGTCATCCAGAATGTGAATATCTGATCCAGGCCGTAAATATCCATCTCCCTCTTTACCCTGCTGTCCATAAATAATGCCTTTATCTCTGACGCAAATATCATTGAGCCGTTGACAGTTGTATAAAACAACGGCCTGATACCGAGCCTGTCCCTGGCAATAAACAATGTTTCCCTATTTTTGTCCCAGATGACGAAAGCAAACTGACCATTAAGATGTTTGAGGCACTCTGTTCCGTAAGCCTCATATAAATGAACTATTACTTCTGTATCAGACTTTGTGCAGAATTTATGTCCCTTATTCTCAAGAACCTTTCTGAGCTCTATATAATTGAATATCTCGCCGTTAAAGGTTATCCAGACAGTCCTGTCTTCGTTATGGATCGGCTGCCATCCGCTCTCCAGGTCAATGATGCTCAGCCTTGCGTGCGCAAGGCCCGCCCTTTCATCCCTGTAAAATCCGGTCCCGTCAGGGCCACGATGCCTCAAGATCGCGGCCATCCTTTTCAGGGTATCCAGTGGTATCTCTCTGTCACGATGGAGATTAAATATGCCAGCTATGCCGCACATGTGTTAATGATTGGGTGATTATGTTTACCGGCTGATTTGGTTGAATAAGTTTATTGGCAGATTGGCGGAACCAAAATTATCCCTTTCCTGATTTCGGCACTGCTCCGCCCTCTCAGTTACATTTAACAAATAGTAACTGATGGGTAGCTGGCCCTCTGGCTATGGGCTTATTGGGGCGTCTGTTTCTATATGGATATCTGCCCGGTTCCGGTCGGTCGGGAAAGTCGTGACAACTCTGTCCTGCTTAAGGCTCTTTTACCGGGATCTCTTTTTCAACGTCTGCCTCTTCGTCCTTTTTCTGATATCCATATGAACGGCATATCTGCTCAAGAGCCGATATTTTGTTTAAAAGTCCGTTTAGCCTGCTGTTGTCTCTATCGGAGATCGCTTCAGAGATATCTTTATGTAATCCGGCCGTCTTCCCGCATAACAAGGATATCTCTCTCAGCCTGTCTTTAATAACCTGCGAGACCGCTTCTTCAAGTTCAATAAGCCGTTGCGTGACCTCTACCGCGGGGGGGAGCATGTCCTGATCTCTTTCATTCGTCATTACGAAAGGGGTTTCCCGGGACCCGTCAGATGCTGCAAGGGTATCTTGAGACATGGAAGCAGCAGCCCCGGCTCCGTTCCGGTAATCGTGAAATTCAAGGTCCCTCGCAACTTCCCTCACTGTATCCACTGAGACGGTACTCCTGCCCTCCACATACGTACTGAGCAGGACGAAATCGCACAGGATATTAATAAGTCTGGGAATCCCCCTGCTGAATCGATAGATGATATCCAGCATGTCTTCTTCAAAGTTTATGACCCCCGGATTCCCGGCAATGGTCAGGCGGTGCTTGATGTATTCGGCGGTCTCGTGCATGCTCAATGCGGTAATGTGGTAATTGAGGGTGATGCGCTGGCGCAATTGCACGAGGTTCGGGAGCTGTATGGTCTCCTTCAGCTCCGGCTGCCCCACCAGTATGATCTGCAGCAGTTTAGCCTTATCCGTCTCAAGGTTGGAAAGCAGCCTGATCTCTTCCAGTAAATCAGGCGAGAGGTTCTGTGCCTCGTCAATCAGCAGGACAGGCTGGCATTTTTGCGCATACTGTTGAATGAGAAACTGGTTCAGGTCGCTCAGCAGCCTTCTCTTGCTTTTACCCTCAACATCAAGGCCGAAATCCTCGTTTATCATGGACAGGAGCTGTTCCGATGAAAGCTTTGTATTGTTGATTTTTGAAAGCTTAACCGTACCGTCAAGATTTTTAATGAGATTGCGTACAATCGTGGTCTTGCCCGAGCCGATCTCTCCGGTCAGCAGAATAAAGCCTATCCCGGACTTTATACCGTAATCGAGATAGGTTATCGCCTTTTTATGGGTGCCGCTCCTGTAAAGAAAATCCGGATTGGGCACCAGTTCAAATGGTTTGTATTTGAAAGAAAAATGAGTCGTATACATAAAGCCTAAAATATCAGTTTTGCCTGTACCCTGACAATGTTATTGTTAAAATTCCCGGTGCCGGCATCTGAATACCTATGGTTATAAATGTATTCAATGCCTGTAATCAGGTCCCTTGCCGGTTTATATTCAATGCCGCTTCCCAGGCTGTACCTGTACACATTGTCATCTTCGGGCAGGAACCTCTGTTTTTCCCATAATCCATGCAATGACGCTGATAATACGCCCGCGGATAATGATCTTTTAATGTCAACCGTGATTCCCCTGATCCTGTCTTCCACGCCGGTCTTTAATTCCCTGTCCTTAATGTAATATGGATTCAGGGTCATTTCAAAAGGTTCTCGAGTTGTCAGACTCAGGTCAGCCCTCTGCCTTTCCGTGGCCCCCCGTGTTACGGAACTTTCAGTGGCGTCTGACTGACTGCCGGGCTGCAGCAGGGAATTGCTGCAGGCAGCCCTCAGCACAGAGCCGCCGAGCATATCCAGGCCGTATTCGGATTCCACGCTCCAGAAATCGGTTTCTTCATCGGATGCAGCAGAAAAATCAATATAGTTCTTTCCTGCTTCACCCCGTACCGTCCAGTGCGGGCCCACCCTGTAATCCGCTGCCACGGATCCCCGGTGGCTGTCATATCCGCCGGTCAGTTCAGGCCGGTAGGCAAGAAATCTGTAGTTCAGCGATACACTGACCCTGAACGGAAACCGTTTGTTCAGAGAAGCAAAAGCTGAATGGCTCTCGGAATCATTTCCCTCTTCAGCGTCATACCACGTATTGGTATAGGCATATCCGAGACGCGACAGCAGGGTCGGCGTCAGAGGATATTCTGCATGAGGTGAAACTTCAAGCACATTGCGGGCAGTCATGTTTTCAGATACATTCCCCTCGGCAAAGGCTCTCCTGATATCCACCGGAACCCTCGTGTACCGGTCGGAAACATCAATGAGGAGACGCCTGAAAGGCCCGGCCTGTGCATTAAACCTGATCTGTTGTGCATCTTTAATGTCCGTCCGGTCGAGCTCGCTGTGGCGGCTGTAAAATCTGAAGTCAAGCTTATAATCGAGGTCAAGCTTCAGTGACCCGGCAGGAACGTATTCAAGCACGATCCCGGGGGAGACAGTGGTTATGAAATCCTCCTCTTCACCGGAGCCGGACAGGAATATGTTGTCGTTATATTCTTCAGTTACAGCCATATCCGGAGTTATGGTGAATTTTGCAAATGATGCTGATGGAGTCATCATTAAAATCGCCGTCAGAAACCACGAACAGGTGATCCTTTTCACTCTTTTTCCTTTTTCTTGTACCTGTAATAATTATATGAATAATCTCCATCAAGGTTTGATATGCTCACATCGTTGAATACAACCCCGAGGATATTGAATCCCTCCATCATGTTCAATGCATCCTCAATTGTTTTTGTCCGGGCCCGGCCCTCCTTAACAACAAAGATGACCCCGTCCACGAAGGAGCCCATTGCAAATGCTTCAGTGCAGGACAGGACCGGGGGCGTGTCAATAATGATATATCCGTCCCCATACCATTGCTTGAGATCTTTGATAAGCGTCTCCATTTTTTTGGAGGAAAGCAGCTCCACGGGATTTTTTACCATGCCTCCCGCCGGAATAAAAACCATGTTGCCGATGCCTGTCTTTATCAGGACATCGGATATATCTATGTCACGGCCCAGGTAATCGGAAAGGCCCTTTTCATACTCTATCCCGAGGTATTCATGGACCATGGGGTTCCTGAAGTCCGCATCAATAAGAAGGGTCGAATGGTCTATCTCCCGGGACAGTGTAACCGCGAGGTTGACTGCGGTAAGTGTCTTTCCCTCACCGTTAACGGAGCTGGTAATCATAACCGTGTTCAGGAGATCGTTTTTTGTCTCTTTAATCAGCATTGACTTAAGTCTCCTGTATTCTTCGGCAGCCCGGGAATCAGGCCGGGTTACAGTTACAAC
>WFVK01000283.1 GCA_015491705.1 Nitrospirota bacterium
CACCGTTGGTACAGACGATGTGCACGGGAAGCCCTCCCATCTCCATAATAAAGCTTATCAGTCCTATCAGGAGGTCGGGGTCGCCCACCAGCGCGAACCGCTTTCCATGGACATACGGGTGTGAATCAATCATCGCATCCACCGCCCTTCCCCTTTCATCCTCGATCTCCTGCGGAACGGGTTTGCCGGTGATCCTGCTTATCTCATCAAAAAACGTATCGGTATTTTTCACGCCGACCGGGGAAAGCGCCAGCGCCTCCCGGCCCCACTCACTCCGGATATAGCTCAGGGTCTTTACGGTGGAATACCTCTGCAGCGCTATGGTGGCTGTTGCATTTACCGAATCCGCCGCATCATCCAGCGGCGTGCCCCCGGGATAGAGCTTGTACTCGCCTGTATTGGGGGAGTCAAACACGTCACTCACATCCGCAAGGAGCGTGAAATCGACATCCATCAGTTTAAGAAGCCTCTTCAGTTCCCGGTAGTTCCCGGTATATGTATCAAAACCGGGAATGATATTGATCTTTCCATTGGGCCCGCCTTTTTTGCCCGCCGTAACGCCCGAGAGTATCCCCTTCATCATATTGTCGTAACCGGTGATGTGCGAGCCGACAAAACTCGGGGTGTGCGCAAAGGGCACCGGCAGGTCTTCGGGGATAATGCCCCTGTCCCTCGCCTGCTTTATATAGGCATTCAGGTCGTCTCCTATGACCTCAGCCATGCAGGTGGTGCACACGGAGATCATCTTCGGACCATACAGGGTATACGCATTGCGCAGGCCCTCGAGCATGTTGTTCAGCCCCCCGAATACAGCCGCATCCTCTGTCATGGATGTGGAAATCGCGGCCATCGGCTCCTTGAAATGCCTGTTCAGATGGCTCCTGAAATAGGCCACGCACCCCTGGGCACCCTGGACAAACGGCATTGTGCCTTCAAAACCCGATGAACAGAAAACCGCCCCCAGGGGCTGGCACGCCTTGGCCGGATTGATCTTTATGTGCCTGCGCGCAAAGTTCTTTTCCCTGTACTCCCGTGTCTTTGTCCACTCGGCCACCTCCCTTACCTTTTCCTCGGGCCAGGGATTCTCGAATTCCTTCTTCCTTTTGAACTGTTCAATGTATTCCTGCTCCAGAAAGAGCTCGTTGTGATCTTTTATCTTCATCTTTTCCTCCGTATGAGATTCCATGTGGGGCTGTTTACCGTCATATCCATGTCCCTTGCAAACACGGGAAAGCCGTCAAAGCCGTGATAGGGGCCGCTGTAGTCCCATGAATGCATCTGCCTGAAAGGCACGCCCATCTTGTGATATGAATATTTTTCTTTTATGCCCGAGCCGACCATGTCCGGCCTGAGCCTCCGCGTAAATTCCTCCAGTTCGTAGAGCGTGGCATCATCCATGATTACAGCGCCTTCCTTCATCTCGGGGTATGTCCTCCTGTAATCGTCGTCATGCCCGAATTCATACCCGGAGGCCACAACCTCCATGCCGAGGTCTTCATACGCGCCGATTGTATGTCTCGGCCTCAGGCCGCCCACGTATAGCATCACCTTCTTGTCCTGGAGCCTCGGCCTGTATTTTTCTATCACTGCGTCCATCACGGGCTTGTATTTTTCGATCATCTTCTCCGCATTCTCCCTGATCCTGTCGTCAAAATACGAGGCGATCTTTCTGAGGCTCTGGTATATCTTCGTAGGGCCGAAGAAATTGAATTCCACCCACGGGATGCCGTATTTTTCCTCCATGTGCCTGCATATGTAGTTCATGGAACGGTAGCAGTGTATGAGATTCAGTTTCGACTTCTGCGCAATACCGAGTTCGTTTACCGATGCATCACCGGTCCACTGGGCGATGACCCTCAGGCCCATCTCCTCGAGCATCTTCCTTGATGCCCATGCATCCCCCCCGATATTGTAATCGCCGATGAGGGCGACATCATAAGGCGTGGATTTCTCCATTGAGCCTTTGCCGAGCACATGGTCCCTTATGGTATCATTGGCGATATGGTGGCCGAGGGACTGGCTCACGCCCCTGAAACCCTCACACCTTACCGGCACTATGGGATAGCCGAATTCGGCGGAGACCTTTTTTGCGACGGCCTCTATATCGTCCCCTATCAGGCCGACGGGGCACTCCGAGAGTATGCCGATGCCGCGTGCCAGGGGCATAAGTTCCCTCAGCTCCTTAAGCGCGGCCTCAAGAGACTTGTCGCCTCCATAAACGATATCCCTTTCCTGGAAATCCGTGGTGATGTGCATTGTGCCGAATGTATCGATCCCGGTCCGGCCGTTGTAGTAATTCCTCCTTGCCCACCAACTGTACTGGCCGCAGCCCACAGGGCCGTGGCTGACGGTAATCTGGTCCTTTACCGGTCCCCATACAACACCCTTGGCGCCTGCATATGCGCATCCCCTGACGGTCATGACCCCCGGGCGGGATTTTACATTGGATTTGACTTTACACGTGCTGCATTCCCCGCTCGGGTCATTGGCCGCGAGGTGCCTCGCCCTGGCCTTCCTGGTCTTTTCAGGATACCCCTCCAGGACCTCCTCTATCATTTTCTGTGTTTCTTTAATGGCTGTACTCATTCATTACCTCCCCTTCAATTAAGCTTCACCCACCGGGAACCCTCCCCGTGACTATACTGCCGCGTCCTCGCTTTCGAGTATGCCGAAATCCATAAGCAGCCCTTCCAGTTCATCCATTGACAACGGTGTCGGGATCACAAGGTTCTTGTTTTCGGCTATCTTCCTGGCCAGTGCCCTGTATTCATCCGCCTGCGGGTGATTAGGGGAATATTCGATTACCGTCATCCTCCGCAGTTCGGCCCTCTGCACCTCGTTGTCTCTCGGTATGAAATGAATCATCTG
>WFVK01000284.1 GCA_015491705.1 Nitrospirota bacterium
AGGTTGATATGCGTGCTGAATATTTCCTCAGGGAATCGCAGATAAAGCTTTTCCGCCGGGCTCTCCGGCATGCGGGTGATGGTATTATGCAACTGTAAGGTGAATATTGCGACGGGTCAAGATTTCTCACTTCGTTCGAAATGACAGCGAGCTGATCAGATAATGACTTTCCGCAACATGAACTAAATAAAGAAAGGGGAAGGAAAGATCATGGAGAGAAGACGCTCGAAGAGAGTGGGGGTAAGCCTGAAGGCGGAACGCATCTCATGTAACAAGGACTGCTCTGTATTTATTGAGAACCTCTCGGAGCGGGGCATCTATATGATAACCGCGCCGGTAAAAAACAATGAGTATGTCCCGGGAACGGAAGTTGACCTGGAGCTCGAGCTTTCCACGGGACAGACGATCAACCTGAACTGTAATGTGGTCTGGGCATACAAGAATCTGCCCGAAGATTCGACTTACAGCGTTGGTCTGGAGATTATCGACCCGCCCCGCGCATATATGGAATTCATAAAAACCCTCCACTGAGTTTTATATTCGTGTTATAATAGGGCAGGTTGCAAGTCTGGGCGTTATGATTTAATTTTATTTTATGCAACTGTAGGGTGTAAAGTTGACTTTTAAAGGGATATCAGATATTGAAGAACCCGGAATCGTTACAGAAAAGGGCCTGTGAGAGAAGACCGGCATGCATGGTGGTGAAATTTCCTCACAATAATGCAACGTGTTACGGAATTGTGAAAAATATCTCTGAAAAAGGCATGTGCATCAATTCCGGGGTTTGCCTTCCGTCCGGCTCGGTTGTCGAACTGATTATCCCCCTGAAAAAGGAAGAACTGCTGTTGCCCGTTAATGTCAGATGGATTGCAAAGACCGGGGACTTTTATGATGCAATGGGAATCGAGGTCTTACAGCCTTCAGAGAAGTATCTGAAAATCGTGGAGAGCTTCAGTCAGACTCCCTGATAATCCTGTCCACATCTTCCCTGTTCAGAACCTCTTCCCTGATAAGGGCCTCAGCCAGCGCGTCGAGAACCTTTCTCCTGCCTCTCAATATCTCTTCCGCCCTGGATTCCGCCTGCATTATCAATTTCTGTATCTCCTGGTCCATAAGCCAAGCCATGTCCTCGCTGTACTGTCTCGGCAGCGCGAGTTCTCTGCCTAGAAATGGATGTTCCTCACCCCTTCCAAGGCTTAAAGGCCCGACCTTGTCGCTCATGCCCCACTGGGCTACCATTTTCTCGGCAAGGGAGGAGGCCTCCTTCAGGTCGTTTTGCGCGCCCGTGCTTACATCATTAAACACGATCTTCTCAGCCACCCTTCCGGCAAGGGCGACGCTCAGCTTGTTCATAAGGTATGACTTGGGGTAATAGTGCCTGTCCTCTTCAGGCAATTGCTGGGTTGCTCCCATGGACATGCCGCGGGGGATTATAGTGACTTTATGGATGGGGTCGGAACCCGGCAGGGCCTTTGCCACAACCGCATGTCCGGCCTCATGATATGCGGTTATGCGTTTCTCCATCTCACTGATGGTCTCTTCTCTTACAGTGCCCATGAGTATCCTGTCCCTCGCTTCCTCAAAATCCTCCATATCGATCCCGGCCTTGTTTTTTCTGACCGCGATAAGGGCCGCTTCGTTTACAAAGTTCTCCAGGTCGGCCCCGGACATGCCCGGCGTGCCCCTTGCTATGCTTTCCAGATCAACATCATCCGCGAGCACCTTGTTTTTCACATGCACTTCAAGGATGGCCCTGCGGTCTTTCAGCCCCGGTCTGTCGATCACAATGTGCCTGTCGAAACGCCCGGGCCGGAGGAGCGCGGGGTCAAGCACGTCAGGCCTGTTTGTGGCGGCAATAACGATCACCTCTTCATGCTGCTCGAATCCGTCAAGCTCGCTCAGCAGTTGATTGAGGGTCTGCTCCCTCTCGTCGTGTCCCCCGCCGAGCCCTGCACCGCGTGTACGGCCCACTGCGTCGATCTCGTCAATAAAGATAATGCTTGGATGAGACGCCTTGGCCTTCTGAAACATATCCCGCACGCGCGAAGCGCCGACGCCGACGAACATCTCTATAAACTC
>WFVK01000285.1 GCA_015491705.1 Nitrospirota bacterium
CTCCTTGACATCTGTCTTGTATTATATAAGACAATTGACATATTGTCAAATATCTTCAACAGCAACGGGTATACACGCGCCATGGATTACAAGATGACCACCTGCCATCTCTCTTTACAACGTATCTTCCTGTCACAAAGAAAGATTCCTTCGGAGAGTTGAGGGGAATCACCCGATTTTTTTATTAACCTTGTCTTGATCTGCAAATTTGCAGGGGATACCGAGAATCGCCCCAAAAACGATATTTGGGGCAGAGGAGTTAGGATGAAGGCTGTGTCTCCTTTGAAAATGAAAGGGGTCGCCGGCAATCAGCATTATCCGACTAATCAAAGGTTTTTTTCGTTTCTCCAAGGATGCCCCCGGGTCTCAGCAGGAGGATAAGCTCAAGCGCTATGCTGATCGCTATGATCCGGAGGGCGCCTGCCTTTGTCTGATAATCAGTGGAAAGCTCAAGGGCGTCGATAAGGAATTCGGTCCCGGTCCAGAGACCCCAGACCACGACGGCGCCCAGCACCGCTCCCCTGTTGTTCCCTGCTCCGCCGACTATGAGCATGACCCAGATCAGGAAGGTGAACTGCATGGGCCTGAAGACATCGGGACTGATAAACCCGATGAAATGGGCGTATAAACCTCCGGCAGCACCCATTATCACGGCGCCGGCAATCAGGGACTGCATCTTATGGTGGAATACGTCCTTGCCGGTTGCGGCCGCCATCATTTCATCCTCCCGGATGGTTCTTAAAACCCTGCCCCAGGGGGAGTGGAGCGCCCTTTCAATGAACAGAAATGCAAGACCTGCAAAGGCGGCCACTATCAGCAGGTAGAAGAGATTGTAATAGTTATGCGGCAGAACCTCCCGCAGCGGCCCGGGAATCCCTGCTATGCCGCGCGTGCCGTTTGAAAGCCATGATTCATTGGTGAAGACCAGCCTGATCGTCTCTGCAATGCCGATCGTTGCAATGGCAAGATAATCACCTTTCAACCTGAGCGTCGGGATTCCGATCAGGCAGGCTATTATCCCTGAAATCGCGCCTGCTCCGAGGATGCCGGTAATAAACGGCAGCCCGTACCCCCCTATGTGGTGAGGGGACGGCGCGGTGGTGAGAATGGCTGATGTATACGCGCCCACCGCAAAAAAACCGGCTATGCCGATGTTGAACAGGCCTGTAAGGCCCCACTGGAGATTTAACCCGAGGGTGAGGATTGCAAACATCCCGGACATAACAAGGAATACGATCAGGTAACTCTCGATCCCGCCTATGACCATCTTCCCTCCCTGCCGAATATTCCCGAGGGCCTGATCAGCAGCACGAGGATCAGCACGGCAAAAGAGACCGCGGGCTTGTATGCCGTTGAGATGAACGCGGTCGACACCTCCTGTGAAAGCCCGATTATGATCCCGCCCGCCATTGCGCCGTAAGGCCTGCCTATGCCGCCGAGTATGGCCGCGGCAAAGAGCGGCAGCAGTATGTCCCAGCCCATCTGCGGCCTCAACTGCACCTCCATTCCCAGGAGTATCCCCGCCGCGGCTGCAAGCGCGCAGCCTATGCCCCATGTCCACATAACAACCCTTTCCGTGTCTATGCCGGCTATCTGCGCCAGTTCCGCGTTGTCGGCCGTGGCCCGCATCGCCTTGCCCATGCGGGTCTTTTTCAGGAATATATGAACGAGGATAATCAGGGCTGCGGCGATGCCGATAATCAGCAACTGGTCCGGTTTGATGCGGATGCCGAATGGCATCATGTATGCAATCTGTATATCCGGGCTGTAGTATCTCATCCGCGGCCCCCAGATAATCAGTATCAGGTTCCGGAGCAGCAATGCAGCGCCGATGGATGATATGAGGAGGACTATCGATCCCCTTTTGCGCAGGGGCCTGTACAGCAGCCTGTCAAGCAGAATGCCCGCAACCGCGGTGAATGCCATTGCGATGACAAACACCGCGCCGAACGGGAGATTCACGGCTGACAGGGTCAGGGCTGCATATGCGCCCAGTGTCATCAGGTCGCCGTGGGCAAAGTTGGCGAACCTGAGTATGCCGTATGTCAGGGTAAGCCCTATTGCCCCGAGGACAATGATGCTGCCTGTGATTATGCCGTTGACAATCAGTTGTTCCATGCTATCAGTCAGCCGCCCAGATAAAGCCTTCCGATCTCCGGGTTGTCCAGGAGCTCGGCTCCCGTGCCTTCAAATTCATTCCTTCCCATTGACAGCACATATCCCCTGCCGGATATTGCAAGCGCCTTCCTGGCGTTCTGTTCTATCATCAGTACTGCTACTCCCGAGCTGTTTATCCGCTTTACCTTCTCCAGTATCTCGGAGACCATGTTCGGCGCCAGCCCTGCCGAAGGCTCATCCAGCAAAAGGAGGCGCGGCTCGAGCATCAGCGCCCTTCCGAGGGCGACCATCTGCTGCTGGCCGCCCGAGAGGTCACCGGCCTTTGCATGCCTCTTGTCCCTCATCCAGGGAAACAGCTCATATATGACCTCCATGCGGGACCTGCAGCCGCCCCTGACCATGAAGGCGCCCATCTCAAGGTTCTCCTGTATGCTCAGTGAAGGAAACACGTTTTTATCCTGCGGCACATACGCAAGCCCCTTTCCGACAAGTGCGCCCGGAGGTGATCCCGTGATGTCTTCGCCGCTGAAGAGGATCCTGCCCTGACGCGGCTTTATCAGGCCGAAAACCGACCTGAGGAGCGTGGACTTCCCCGCGCCGTTCGGGCCTATGACCGTTACGATCTCGGTGCCTCTGACGGTTATCGAGACACCGTGCAGGATGTTTATCTTGCCGTACCCCGCAACTATGTTTTGAACTTCAAGGATACACATGGTCCACATCTTTCAGTAAGGGGTTAATCCTTACAGCGGCATAAAATTACCGCCCTGGGGGGCGGCAGAGACCGCCCGTTTATGCAACATTAATGTTTATACTCCCAGGTATGCATCAAGCACGCGCATGTCCTTTCTGATCTCTTCGGCCTTACCCTCGGTGAGCTTTGTTCCCTCGCTCATCACAATAATGGGATCGCACAGGCTCATCACAAGGTCCATGTCATGTTCGATCAGGAAAAACGTCCTGCCCGCAGCGCTCAGCTCCCTGATATTATCCGATAGTTTCCTTAGCAGGGTCTTGTTTACCCCTGCACCCGGTTCATCAAGGAGTATCAGCTCTGCATCGGACATCAGTACCCGCGCCATCTCCAGCAGCTTTTTCTGCCCTGTGGACAGGTTTGCCGCGTATTCGTTCCTGAGGTCGATCAGCTCCACGAATTCCAGGACCGCAAGGGCCCTTTCCCTTATCCCGGTCTCCTGCCTGCGCACCCCTGCCGGATCAAAAAATACATTGAACAGTTTTTCTCCCTTCTGGTCCCTGGGGATGAGCATCAGGTTTTCAAGAACTGTCATTTTTTGCAGTTCCCTGGTGATCTGGAAGGTCCTCATGATCCCCCTCCGGTAAATTTCATGAGGCTGAAGACCGTCGATCCGTTCACCCTTGTAGAGTATCTCGCCCCTGTCAGGCCTGTAAAATCCGCTGATGATATTGAAGATGGTGGTCTTGCCCGCGCCGTTCGGGCCGATCAGGCCTGTTATGGTGCCTTTTCTCACCCTGAGGCTGCAGTCATGCACAGCCTTTATCCCTCCGAAGTCCTTTTCCAGATTTCTTATTTCCAGCATATGTCAATACACTTCCCGGTCAAATGCCTGTTGCTGCGGCTACCGCCGTTTCCCGGCCGTGGCCGTGCAGTTGCATAAAGATACAGCCTGCCGATTTCTGCAACATCAAGGTGAATACTCTGTTCCGGTGCAGGGCGATTTTAATTATACCTGAACAGGGTGGTTTTTTAGCAGTTATTAACCGCCGGAGATGGAATGGTAGGCGGAACAGGGCTCGAACCTGTGACCCCAGCCTTGTAAGGGCTGTGCTCTCCCAACTGAGCTATCCGCCCGGTCCATTCATGAGGAATAATACTATAACAGATAAGCATATTAAATTTAAAGCTCCCGGCGGGTTTGATTTAAATGCGGGTTTTAGGATAAAATTTATCCAGTCTCGAGGAATGCACAATACCGATATGCCGATAAAAAACATCAACAGCGCCGTAAGATATCTCCTGCCCCTCATACTGTTTCTATCCCTTTCCTCCTGCTCCTATTTCAGGAATGCGGACACCGGTGCGTCTGTTTTTGAGCCGGAGGCGTCACTTGAGAAGGCCAATCAACTGATTGAAAAGGGATTCTATGAGGATGCAAGAAAGATACTCGAGGATATCAAGGCAAGGGATGCATCCAAGAAATACGCCGCCATAGCAACGCTGCGCATTGCCGATACATACTACGAGGACGGCTCCTATGAAGAGGCGGCGGTCGAATATGAATCTTTCCTGAAGCTGCACCGGTACCATAAATACGCCCCCTATGCACAGTATAAGCTTGCCATGAGCTACTTCAGGAGGATAAAAACCGTGGATGTCAGCTATTCATGGGCATCAGGGGCGCTCAGGGAATTCGAAAAACTCCGGAGACGCTATCCGAGAAATCCCTACATGGATATTACGGAAAGCAGGATTAAGACGTGCAGGCGCATACTCGCCGAATATGAGTTCTATGTAGGGAACTTTTATTTTAAAAAAGGCTCCTACAAGGCGGCTGCGCAGCGGTTCGAAGGACTGATCCGCAACTATCCGGGGTCCAAAAAGGAACCGGATGCCCTTTATTATCTCGGCCTTTCGTATGAAAAGATGGGGCGTCGGGAAGACGCACTGAATGTCCTGACTTCACTCACTGAAAAATTCCCCGCCATGGAGCTGTCCCGCAAGGCAAAGAAACACATTGACCTGCTTGAAAGCAGGGAATCATCCTGATAACCTTTGCAAGGATAACGAGGTGAAATACTATCCCGCCTTTATGGATCTGAAAGACAGGAAGGCCGTGGTGGTGGGGGGCGGCAGGGTTGCGGAAAGAAAGGTGCGCTCCCTGGTCAAGGCCGGGGCGCTGGTCAGTGTAATAAGCCCCGGGATTACAGCCGGCCTTGAAGAACTGAAACAAAAAGGGAAAATCAGGCATTTCAGGAGGAGGTACAGAAAAGGGGATGCAGGGGACGCCCTCGTTGTAATCGCAGCTACATCATCAGCGCGGATAAATAAAAAGGTCGCGCAGGATGCACGACATTTAATCAATGTCATTGATATGCCGTCAGAGGGGAATTTCATTGTCCCGTCTTCTGTTGAGCGGGACAGCCTGACAATCGCCGTATCCACGGGGGGGGCAAGCCCTGCTGTATCCAGGGCGATACGGAAAGAAATCGGGAAACTCTACGGCCGCGAGTTCGCCCGGTATCTGAGATTCCTAGAGAACGTGCGCAGGAAGGCGGCGGAGACGATATCAGATGAGGGAAAAAGGGGGAGATTCCTCAGGTCCGTTGCGTCTGAGGAGATATTCAGCACCCTCAGGAAGAAGGGATTCAGCGCCGCATCTGAAAAGATACTGGGCGTCCTGGATCACTTAACGCAAGAGTAAACCTTAATGTTGCATACAGGGGCGTGAGAGCCTGGCGTAAAACCCTGTTTCAGGTTCAGGGGT
>WFVK01000286.1 GCA_015491705.1 Nitrospirota bacterium
CAACAAGCTCCGCCATTATTTGATGACAACTATTATGGGACCGTTAATATTCACCCCGGCAAAAAGCAGAACCTCGCCCGTCTATGCAATATCAAAGCTTCACCCTTCAGTAAACCAGTCCGCCGTACTGCCACCTGTAACGATCATTCTTAAAAAAGTATGCATAATTCTCCACACGCCAGAGCTTTGCCCCGGACCCCAGCCGCTCGGCAGAAGCACTGATTTCTCCGGCAGGCTCTCCTGAGCCGTATGCGGTCATCCTGACCATCAACCCAACATCCCCGGCTTCATTCCTGTAGAGCACCGGTTTACTTACTACCACCGCGGCAGCACCGGGAACAATGCTATCTATATCCCTGCTTCTGAAGTATTCCTTCATAAATGCCAGCCCGCTCTCAACATATTCCCTTGCTTCCGTCCCCGACATTTCATCATCTTCAATACCGGCATATTCAGTCTTCAACAGGGACACGCCGGAGACATCCACAGGGTAGGACATCCCGTGGTCACTGAAATATTCCCTCACCTTCCTGTCACCCGAGCAGGACATCAGGACAGACAATGCCGCAGCGAATATTAACAGGTAACAGCGAAAAAACGGGTTTGCACTGTCCGTTCCGTTGTTGCCCGCAACAAAGACATACCTTGAAAATCCCATCGGTTTATAACCTCTTGCACTTGCATTAAACCATCGCCGGCGGGCGGGAGAGCCATGAAAGGTTTTACGGCGGGCTTTCTCCCGCCCCTTCACGGGGAACTACGCCGGCCTCCTCAGCCCTTGAGAGAAGCTCATTGATCGCCCTCTCGCCTTCATCGCCGATATCAACGGAGTAATCATTGACATAAAGATCTATATGGCGACTGATAACATCAGCGGAAAGTTCCTGCGAGTGTTTCCTGATATAGTTCATTGGCTCGGCACGGTTTCGCAGGGCATACTGAACGCTCTGTCTCAGCATCCCGTCGATCTTTCCATTCAGCACGGTGCCGAGTGAGTGCTTTGCGGCAATACATCCGAGAGGAACCGGAAGCCCCGTCTCGTTTTCCCACCACCGGCCGAGGTCGATTATCTCTCTCAGTCCGTATGAAGGATAAGTAAACCTGCTCTCGTGGATTATCAGTCCTGCATCGACCTCTCCCTCCGCCACTGCATCAATGATCCTGTGAAAGGGCATTGCCTGCACGCCGGGATGACCGGGGCCCAGTGCAGGGTCAAAGAGCTGTAATAGCAGATATGCTGTGGTGAGCCTGCCCGGGATTGCTATTTTCCCCGAGCGCAGGTCATGCATTGAACAATCCCTTTTTGCAATCACGAGGGGACCGCATCCCCTGCCGAGCGCGGCTCCGGACCTCAGGAGGCGGTATCTGCCGCGCAGATAGCCGAATGCATGGCAGGAGAGCTTTGTCAGGTCAAGCTCTGCATTCATGGCCCTGCGGTTCAGTGTCTCAACATCGAGCAGGACTTCTCTGAACCCGAGGCCCCCGGTGTCGATTCTGCCGTGGATCACGGCATAAAAGATAAAGGTGTCATTAGGGCACGGCGAATAGCCCAGGGATATGTACTGCATCTATTTTCCCTGTTTTTTCCTGTAGTCCTCTATAGCCTTGTGGAGTGCATCCGCACCCAGGTTGGAGCAGTGCATCTTCTGCGGGGGGAGGCCGTCAAGGGCATCGGCGAGCGAACTTTTCGTAATCTTCATTGCCTCATCAAGGGTCATGCCCTTGGCCATCTCGGTGACCATGCTCGATACCGCGATTGCAGCGCCGCAGCCGAAGGTCTGGAATTTGACGTCCGTGATCCTGTCATCCCTGACCTTTATGAAAATCTTCATCACATCGCCGCATACGGGATTCCCTTCGGTACCCACACCGTCGGCATCGGGCATCTCCCCTACATTACGGGGGTTTGTAAAATGATCCATTACTTTTTCACTGTACATGTCGGGTCCTCCGCTCCTTCCCATCCCTTTGCATAAGGTGAAATCTCTCTCAGGCGGCTTATAACCTGCGGGAAGGTTTCGTTGAAATAATCTATATCCTCTCCGGTTGTGCCTTCGCCCAGAGTGAAGACAACCGACCCCTGCGCGAGGTGCGCGGGGATTCCTATGGAAATCAATACCGGCGAGGCCTTCAGCGCCTTTGAACTGCATGCCGAGCCGCTAGCCGAATATATCCCCTTGCCGGCAAGCAGCAGCAGCATGGCCTCACCCTCGATGTATTCCACTACAAAACTGGCATGCCCCGGCAGCCTTTTTTCGGGATGGCCTGTAAGCGTCACCCTCTCAATCTTCAGGACACTGTCGATCAGCCGGTCCCTGAGGGGCCTAACGTGCTCTATACGTTTCTGCATATCCCTCTTTGCGATCTCCGCGGCCCTGCCCATGCCCACGATTGCGGGAACATTTTCAGTGCCAGCCCTTCGCCCGCCTTCCTGTATCCCGCCGTAAATCAGGGGGACTATCCTCGTTCCTTCCTTTACGTACAGCGCCCCCGCGCCTTTTGGACCATAGAACTGGTGGGCGGCGAATGTCAGGAGATCAATGTTCATAGACCTGACATCAACCGGGATATTCCCCGCGGACGCCACGGCATCCACGTGAAAAACTATCCCTTTTTCACCGGCGATCCTGCCGATTTCCTCTACAGGCTGTATTGTGCCGATCTCGGGACTCGCGTGAATTATGGAGATTAAAATGGTTTCCTTTGTGATCGCCTTTTTTACATCATCGGGATCAACGGTGCCGTATTTGTCAACCGGGATATATGTCACCGCAAACCCCGATTTTTCAAGAAAACGCGCCGGGTTCAGTACCGAATGATGCTCGATCTTTGAAACTATTACATGCGTACCCTTGTTGCGGCTGGCATATGCAATGCCTTTTACTGCAAAGTTGTTCGCCTCGGCGCCGCTGGATGTGAAGATGATTTCCTTCGGCTTTGCATTTATCAGGGCGGCGGTGCCTGCCCTTGCATTCTCGACAGCCTCTTTGGCCCTGATGCCCGGCTCGTATATACTCTGGGGATTTCCGAAGATTTCCCTGAAATACGGCATCATTGCATCCAGCACCTCCGGATGCAGGGGGTTTGTAGCTACGTGGTCCATGTATATCGTTTTCATCGCTCCTCCCGGCTTACTCTGGAATAAACCTTTAAATATTGCCGGCAGGCACGGTAGCCCGCCGGTCTGCAGTGTTCGGGGTAAACACGATCAGACATCCTGTCTGTCATCGGGTTTTTTCTTTCTTATGTAAAACTTATAGTGATCCGTGTCCTCGTAAATCCCCAGGAATTCATTCCCGGTCTTCCTGCACCACGCAGGGATATCATCGAGCGCACCGTCATAATCCGTCAGGATGGACAGTACCTGCCCCGCTTTAATCTCCCTGACCTGTTCCTCGATTGTCAGCAGGTGCATCGGACACATCATATAGATAATGTCTGTTGTGGCATCCGCCTGTAAAGGGCTGTCAAGAAATTTGAGCTGATTATTCTGTGATTGCCGGGTTTCCGCCGGTGACATAGTATTGCCTCAATAATTTTGCTTCCTCATTCAATAAATCGCTGAGATTGATTGTGTCCAGAAAATTTTCTATTTTTTCGCCAAGGGATTTCCACAGGAGTCTTGC
>WFVK01000287.1 GCA_015491705.1 Nitrospirota bacterium
ACCTTACAGTTGCATAACACCATCACCCGCATGCTGGAGAGCCCGGCGGAAAAGCTTTATCTGCGATTCCCTGAGGAAATATTCAGCACGCATATCAACCTCTTTTGCAATTTCACTCCCCGTTACTTCCTGCAACAGAGATGTATTTCCAATATCCCATCGCTTTATAAAGGTTTTACGACGGGCTCTCCCACCGGTTTATGCAACGTTAAGGTTAATTTGACAGGATGCACGCCGGCGGTAGTTTTATGCAACCTGCCGGCATTTTTATGCCGCTATAAGGATTATTAAATTGACAGGTCAGATAATATGAGCTATGTTTAATTTAACAAGTCCTTTTTCAGGTAAAATCCTCCCATGTGCCGCGGGAGAATTCATTAAGAAGAAAGGAGGCCTGGAAAATGAATCTGGAACTTACGAATCAGGAAAAAGACATGCTTATTATGGTTCTTGAAAATTTTATACCCGATCTCAGGGCACAGATTGCTTCCGGCGTCAAACACGACTGGAAGGTCAAGCTGCACGAAGAGGAAGAAATATTAAAGGTGATTCTCGATAAACTGAAGGCGTTAAAATAGGCACGATCGCCTGTATCGCTCCCCCGCTAAGGGGGAGCAAATCTCTTAAAGAATCTGCCGTACGGCATATTGAAAGTAACCTCCTTTAATCCCCCTTAACTTAAGGGGAGGGGAGAGTATCCCATATCCTTAATAACCGTTTAGCCCTGAACCGGCAACCCCTGAACCTTAAACAGGGTTTTACGGCGGGACCTCTCCCACATCTATGCCGCATTAAGGCTAAGGATTAAGGCAATGACTCCCTGATATGCATGAGCCTGTCCCTGATACCGTTCAGTCTTTCCACCGTCCCGGCAAGCTCCTGTTTCCGCTCCTCAACCTCACTCTCTCCCTTTGACTTCTGATTCAGGCCTTTTTCTATGGCTGAGGCAATGCCCTCCACGGTCGCCTCGATCTTCTGCAGCATGTCCCATCTGAAGGCGTACTTGCTCTTGCCGAGCCTTTCGGTGAAATCAAAACGCGACCTGCCGCCCTGCTTGTCGATCATTTCAAGTAAAAATTTCCTTGCGTTTTTCAGGATGATCTTGTTTGTTATGAAACCCGGAAGTGCAAATGTGAATGATGCCGTGATGAGCTCGAGCGAGACGGGCTCGTCCTTGAATTTATAGTAGAAGCCCGATTTCACTGTCCATAACTCCTCTGACTTAAAAACTTCAAAGGGGATGGAAAACAGCTCGGATGAAAATTTCAGAAGCTCGTCAACCGTCGCGTTTATCTTTACGATAAACCTGCTGCAGATCGCCTCAAAGGCAGCGGCGAGTTTCCCATCCTCCTTCGCCCTCCAGTTATTGTATGCATTCTTCACCTCGTTGACTACGTATTCTTCGAGCACGTTATTAAGGTGCCTGCCTGAGAGGCCCTTGCTCTTTTCGTAGAGATCCTCAAGGCCGGGGAGCAAGTTTACGCTGATCTCTTTCTTGAACCTTTCAATATCTTCATCAAGCACATCCCTTACAAGCCTGTTGAGCTCACCGTCAAGGAGTATGTCGAAGTCATGTTTTTCAGACAGGACGGCCTGTTTCTTGTTCTCAAAGGCCTCTATTTTCACCTTGAGTTCCTCTATGGGCGTGGCCAGTGATTTCATCTCCAGCTCCAGCTCAAGTATTGCCTGTGACAGTATCCTCAACAGGGTGTTTGACACGGAGCGGATCAGTACCCTGCCTTTTTCCTCCATGAGAAAGGTATTGAGTGTCTTCTCGAATTCAGGGAGAAACGACTTTTCGAGCAGTTCATCCGAGCCTGATAATTTCCCCTCAAGCGCAAGTTTCGCCGACAGGGGAAGTATCCTCACGTCGAACCCCACGGCCTCCTTTATCACCCTGGCGGAGAAGGCGATGGATTCAGCAAGGTCTTCCGGGCCGACATAATCCGCCTTGTTCTGGAGGAAAAATATCCTGTCGGAGTATTCCCTTACATCATTAAGAAAATCAAGCTCGGCCCGGCTGACAGGCTGGTCGACCGACAGGATAAACAGGGCGGCGTCGGATTTCGGTATATACTGGTATGCAATATCGGTATTGTGCTGGTAAACAGAGCCGACACCCGGTGTGTCTATGATCTGCACCCCGTCCTTAAGGTAAGGCGACGGGTATGTGATGACCACCTCGCGCACGTCCTTCTCATTTCTCGGGTTTCCCCTCTCAGTAACATACAGGGCGAGATTCTCGGGCTTGATTTCCTTGACGGCCCCGCTTGTCAGAAAGACCTTTACTCTCAGCGCCTCGCCGTATTTGAGGATTGTCGCTATGGAGGTCAGGGGCACAACCGCGGTCGGCAGTATCTCGGCCCCAAGGAGCGCATTGATCAGGCTGGTCTTCCCCCTTTTAAACTGTCCGAGCACTACAAGGTTAAAGACGTTGTTCTGAACCTTTTCCCTCAGTTCTTCACACGGGCATCCGGGGATATTCTCGATTGCAAGCATGTCGTCTATGCAGTCCAGGAGTTGCTCTTTCAGGTGCGAGTATTTATCAAGCATGCCTTCCTCCTCATACAAAGAAAAAAACCCCTACCAACCTGCCAGTCAGTAGGAGTTATCAGTTCCTGCAAATCCGGAACAGTTAAGCGAACCCCATCGCCTTTATTTTTAAGATAACAAAATCAAGGGGCTATATCAAATCATATGAACCTTTGTTAATGACATTATAAAAATTTTTTGTGGGATTGCAAGCGGAGTGAAGCGGTCTCAGCGCCTGAGAATACGGCGAGTTGCATTAAACTACCTTACAGTTGCATAACACCATCGCCCTCATGCCGGAGAGCCCGGCGGAAAAGCTTTATCTGCGATTCCTTGAGGAAATA
>WFVK01000288.1 GCA_015491705.1 Nitrospirota bacterium
AGCGTCAGATGTGTATAAGAGACAGGGAGACATTGTCCTCACATCAATACGCTGACCGTTTGCCGCAAGCGAGATATTCTGTTCAAACCCCATCTGGTATAATGTAAGCGGCCCCGTCCGGAACGGTTTGTTCACCCAAAGTTTTGCATACAGCACCTTGCCGTCGGGTTTTTTAACCCTCAGGGCGGTGAGCCACATCTTGGGCATATAAGAAAAGCCCCTGTGCGACGGCTCTATCTTTTTTGCGCCTATTCCTATGGCCAGCCTATCGAGTTTCCTCCTGGGATAATCAATCCTCAGGGTCTGGTAATATTCCGTCCTGAACTCATCAAGTGTAAGCACATATTCCTCCCCGCCCTGTCCGCCGCGAAGCCCGATCCCCGCCTTCTCAAGCAGTTTATTCCATCTCGTGTCCCTGCTGTGCAGGGAAATCGTCACGGGTTTTCGCGGATAAAGGAGCACCTCGCTCTCGAATGAGAACAGTGCGGTTATAAAAAATCCCAGGATGGCAAGTATTATTCCGACATGGTAGAACCATGAAAGCCACCAGTACGGGATACCTTTTTCATATATCAGCACATCCGGATGAATGGTGTCATGTCTCCGGGATTTAAATGAAAAACCCGCCTGTTCAAGACGCTTCTCAAAGTCGGCTTTATCAAATACCAATACACTGCGGTGGTTCTTTAACCTTTCAAAGTTTATCGCCTTTCTCCTCGTCTTCAGGAACATCCTGAACCTGTCATAGAGGCATACCGCAAGGTTTACAAGCAGAACAAAGGTGGTAAAGAGAAACAGGGGCGATGTAAAGATATCAAGAAGGTCCAGTGTCCTGACGACGGATACATACTTGCCGCCGGCCCTGATATAGGCCCCGATGTCTTCGCCCTGCGGAAAGATCGTGCCTGCCAGAAAGATTAGGCACATAAAGGCCAGTATATAGACGGATGTTTTAAGGGATGAAAAAGTCCTATACAGCATAAGTATGCAGGCTCGGAATACCTAAAATCTTCACAAGCCAGTTAACCCCCAGAAAAGTCATTATCATGCATATAAAGCCTATTATATTCAGTACGGATGAAGGGGCGCCCCTCCATCTGCCGATTGCCTTTGAATGCAGGTACATTGCATAAACCGTCCACGTAATAAGCGACCATGTCTCCTTGGGGTCCCATGACCAGTACCTCCCCCATGCATCATTTGCCCATGCAGCGCCGGAGAAAATTGCGAATGTCAGAAAGGGAAAGCCGAAAAGCACGAGCCTGTGGGTCCAGCGCCGGAATTCCTCGTCAATATAGCCGAAGATGCCCGCAGCCTCGTCCGGCGGTGTCCTGAACCGCAGGTAACAGACTTCAACGGCAAAGCTGACCACAAAGACCGCGTAAGCCAGAAACGCGGTCAGGACGTGCGCCTCATACCATGGACTCTGAAGCGCGGGGGGCAGCGGGGCTATCTCGGGATTTCTCGTAAACAGGCTGTACAGGCACGCCGCCGCGGCTATGCCTGCAATAATAAATCCGGGGATGTGCACATCATGCCAGCGGCTCCGCGCATACAGATAAGTCGCGTTGGCGAACCATGCAAACCATGAAAGCGTTTCATAGAGGTTCTGGAAAGGCGGCCTCATGCCCTCAAACGTCCTGAAGATAATAAGGGCTGTATGAACAACAAGGGTTATTTTCAGTCCCAGCGTCAGCGCCCTGCCGGTTCCGGGATGTGAGGATACAAGATATGCAATCCCGATAATAAAAGATATGCCGTACAGCAGGGCGACAAACCAGAAAAGCCTCAGCTCGATGCCCAGAAGGAACGCATCTCTCAGGAGTATTTCTTCCGCTGTCATTTCCTGAATTCTTCCCGCAGCGCCGTCTTTTCCAGGTCTCCTACCACAACAAGGATGAAATTTTCCGGATCAAGATATTTTTCAGCCACCCGCAGGACATCTTCTTTTGTCACGCTGTTGATATACCCGGGGTACCTGTCAATATAATCTGTGCCGAGGCCGTAGTATTCCAC
>WFVK01000289.1 GCA_015491705.1 Nitrospirota bacterium
AGATGTGTATAAGAGACAGCCCTTAAGCCGTCTTCCTCTGAAATACAGATGAATTCATATCCTCGATGATTTCTTTAAGCTCCTTTTCTCCGAAAAGCTCAACCCCGAGTCCAGCCGCATTCAGGATGGAAAGAGGCGGACTGAAAAGGTCTTCAATCTCAATTTTGCCGCTTGCTATGCCACGGTTCTTTAGAAGTGACAGATACTGCGCCTGTTGAGGTGTCAAGGACTTCGATACGAGCCATGCATGGAAGTTCTCTGTCAGCTCCTCCTCCCTGCTCTTGATGCGAAGGCTTCCCAAAGCGGCCTTTATGAAATCGAGCAGATTGCCGCCAGGCTGGCGATATGCCCGGCGCAGGTTGTCTTCGTTAAAATACATCTCAGGCTTGTTTAAACGATTAACCAGTTCCTCTTCTTCTTCAGGAGCAAGAGGCTCTCCATCACGAACCTTCCTTATAATATGGTCTTCCCGGGCGGCCGCCTGTATGGTTTTCTCCCAGTTGGTTATGTAGTCGCGCTTGTCTACACGTTCGCCTTGGGGTCCCACCTCGACGTATTTAACTGCATGCAACCATTCATCCTGAAGTCCAAGCTCTATAAGGTCACCCGGGGGTTTTGGAGGCCCCGGTGGCGTACCTCCGGGGCCGCGGCCTGTCCCGGTAAAGATGTCCGTGTCGCTGTCGTTAAAATACTCGTGGTTTCCGAAGAAATCGTAAATAATGAACCCCTGCTTGCCGATATGCGGGGCCGTTCTTGTTCCACGCCCTCGCATCTGCTGATAAAGAATCGGGCTGCGCACCCTCCGGCACATTACAAGGTGGAGCACCTCACGGCAGTCAAAACCGGTATCAAGCATGCCGACGCTTACGGCAACCTGAGGGGATTCCTCCCGCTTGAATCTGCGGATGAGGTCGTCGGCATTGGGAACATCGCTCGTAATGACCTCGGCGTATCTGTCCTTACACTCCGGATGCAACTCGTTCAGGTAATAGGCCAGGCGCGCTGCATGGTGCTTTGTAATGGCAAAGACGATGGCTTTGCCAGGGCCGGTGTTTTGATTAGGAGCAAGTTTTTTGTAATTCTCCCATGCGAGCCGGTCGAACTCCTCCATCATCTTCCGGTTGGTGTCCTCGTTGGTCCACTTTCGCTCGAACTCTACAGGGTCGTAGGTCTCATCATCTACCTCCGCGCCCTTGGCCAGAAGGACGGTTATGCCGGTTGCAAACTTGTAAGGGACAAGGTAGCCTTCTATGAAGGCATCCCGGATCGGGTATGCAAAATCCGGCTGTCCGTCACGGCAGTGATAGAACTGGAAGGTATTCCGCTCGATAAAAGCCGAAGGTGTGGCGGTAAGGCCGATGTGGAATGCATCAAAGTGGGTAAGGGTAGTCTGCCATGCTCCGTATATCGAGCGGTGGCATTCATCTGCAATCACTACATCGAAATAGCCGCTTGTAAATTCGGTATAACGCCCTATCATGGTCTGAAGCAGGCAGACTGTTATCTGCTGTTCCTGTTTAACCATCCCCGGACGGAGCCAGTAGCTGCTGTACTGGTTCAAGATATCCTGGATTGCCTCCAATGCCTGTTTTGCAAGCTGCTCTCTATCCACGAGGAAGAGTATGCGTTCCGCCCGTCCGGCCTGAATCAGGCGCTTGAGATAAAGGCAGACAATATCCGTCTTGCCTGTACCAGTGGGAAGCTCTATCAAAAAACGGCGCTTACCAAGTTCTACAGCCTGGTCAAGCGCCCTCATCGCATCCTGCTGATATGGGCGCACCTCTCTGCTTTCACCTTGCCGGATGTAGTATTCCGGGATTTCTATGGTGGCAAGGGGCTTCCTTGTGGAACGCATTTCTACCAGACGTTCGAGGTCACGCCTGGAGAAGAAGGAATTAACGATACGGGCGTCATCGTTCCCGTAGTCCCAAAAATAGATGAGATCGCCGTTCGTCAGGAAGATAAAGGGAGCACCGATCTTTTTAGCATAGGGCAAGGCCTGCTGTTTCGCTGTATAAGGTTGTATTGCTGAGCGTTTGGCCTCGATTATGGCAAGAGGCCTGCCTCTCCGATCCATCAGCACATAATCGGCCCGGCCTGACGGTATTTCATCTCCGTCTGGCGTCTGTTTGGAAGTCCGAATGCCGTATTCGGCCTGTGTTTCAGCCACCCTTTCATGCCGGCTGCTAACAAAAACTTCTGTCAGAATCTGTGACCTATCCGCAGGATTCCATCCCGCCTGCCTGAGCAGGTCATCGATGACAATCCTGGCATCGGCTTCGGTTGAGAAGTCTCTCAATAAATGCCCCCTTTATGAGAAGTAATCTGCAAGATATCTCCCGTTATAGTAGACATCGCAAACGAGACGCCCGCGGTCGACTTTGTAGGCCTTCCGCAGATCGACTTCTTCTCTGAGAATGAGTCTCGACAGTTTGTACTTTGCGGCCCGGCCTCCGTAAGCGTACAACTCCGGGGCGTCATAGCCCGTTGGCCGGACGCGGGTTCCGGTCTGACCGTTCCATCTCCATCCCGGATTGACCTCAAAGGTATCCCCGTCGATGATGTTTGTTACCAAAAAGTCTGCCATGGTTGCACCTCCTGGATTTGATTTTTCTATCAGGTAAAGAGCAACCAGCATGCCAACCTGGCTTGGTCTTTGTAAGTGATGTATTTTGCATGTTTTTTCGTGTCATCCAACATCTTCTTCTTGTGCCATAGCTTCAACCTGCGTTGTAGCATTTTCAACCTCGGTTGAAGAGGGCTTTGATGTCGTAAGAAACTTATGAACCGCCTGCGGCGTAATCCCAAGGAGTCTCGCCGCTTCGCTCTGGTTTCCTTTAGCGGTCTCCAGGGCGCGCAATATCAGTTGTTTCCTGGCACTACTGAGATATTCTTCCAATGAGAAGCCTATGCATGGTTCGGGAAGCGCATCAAGCGGATCAGCATATGTAACAGGCTCGGTTATCAGCAGATCATCCGCTTCAAGCACCTCATGCCTGGAAAGCCTTACAGAGCGTTCAATCACGTTTGCCAAATCGCGTACATTTCCAGGCCATGTATGACCTTGAAGTCGAGACAGCGCATCTGGAGATAGTTGCTTTGGCTTTCTTAAGTTTGAATTGATACGGTCGAGAATATATAGGGCTATCTTGGGGATATCACTTCTTCGCTTTCGAAGTGGTGGAATAGTTATCTCACCTACATTGAGGCGGTAATAAAGATCTTCCCGAAACCGTCCTTGTTTAATCTGTTTCCTTAAGTCTCGATTGGTTGCCGCAATAATGCGAACATTGACTTTGTGTGGTCTTCTGGCGCCTATAGGTTCTATAACTCCATCCTGTAATACCCGCAAAAGCTTCGCCTGAGTTTGAGAGGGCAGTTCGGCAATTTCATCAAGGAATAAAGTCCCTTTATCTGCAAGATCAAATTTACCGACCTGATCCGTGTGCGCACCCGTAAAGGCTCCCTTTTTATGGCCAAAAAGAATGCTTTCAACAAGATCTTCGGGGATGGCAGCACAGTTCAATGGGACAAAACAATCTTTTGGTCTCCCACTAAGCCGATGTATTAGTCGAGCAAAGAGTTCTTTGCCTGTGCCGGTCTCACCTTGAATCAAAATAGGCGTATCTGAAGGTGCAAGCATGGCCGCAACCTCAAGAGATTTTTTGGTCTTGGGATGATCACCAACTATGCCGAGTTGTGCAAGGGCTGTATTCAAGTCTACCGGTAGAATTTCCGGCACTTCTATTTCAATCACTTTTGAACGAACGACAGGGAACTCTTTTAAGGTAAAGTCAATCTCTGTTACCAGGGGACGGTCTTTTGTTACAAAGCGAGGAGGACGAACGTGGAGGAGGCGTGCAGGAATTTCACCGCTTGATGTAAGTAAAACCCAGCACGCATGCATTTGAGGCGTACCAGAAGCTACTGCTATAAAATAGCTTCCGTCAGTTATATCTTCTTGAATTTTGGGGAGGTGCTTCCTCAATCCCTTCAGGATCAAGGAATAATCGGTTGGGTCGTCTAAAGGGATATCTCTTATCTCAACATCTAACTTAGAATTCGACGCCAATATTGCCGATTTAGTCTCCAATGTAATCTGTTCGGTGCTTGGCGTTGAGAAAAGAATAATCTTGTCAAAGGCCTTGGCAAAAATAAGGGACAAAATAGGACCTGGTTGCTCTTCTTGGCCAACCAGCCCCTTTACATATGGGTCATGAAATCCAGTAAATGTAAGCAGTACCTTGAACATTTTCAACTGTTTTGCCTTGTTTTATTCTTACCAGAGCTTTTTGACCTGACCCACTCATCTACTTCTTCTTTTCTGAATTTCCAGAGACGCCCAAGCTTATGAGCAGGCATATGCTTTTCATCAATCCATTTATAAACCGTATCTCGCTTAATTCCAAGGTAGGCTGCGATCTCATCTACAGAAAGCCAGCGGTCTTCCATAAATATAAGCTCCATAGCTTGTTGATTCTGAATATACTATTTTATCCGAATAGAACAGGATAAACTGGATTTTATCGTACTGGATGGGGGGATTTCTGTCAAGGGGTCAAATTGGAAATTTTCAAGACAAGAAAACCCCTCGCTATGGAGGGGCTTTCTAAGCGGGGAGCAGGCTTGTCTATTTCAGGAGTGCCCTCAGACGGTTGGAGAGGCCGCTGCCCTTGTTGCCTGTTTTGCGTAAAATCCGCGTGCTCCATCCAGACAGAACTCCGGATCCTCGATAATAGGCAGGGCATACAACAGCTCTCCGGTATGATTATGCCATACTTCACTCAAAGCGGCATCCCCGCGACACCCCATCTTATTGAGTATTCCGGGAATTTGCGCCATTACCTCCGGCATAAGATCCCCCGTTCTTCAAATGAAAAGATCAGAATACTACCTTGAAGATAATTCTCTTTTTCTGAACCTCCTGAAACCAAGTGTTGCGGCACCAACCAGGAAGAGTGTTGAACTTACCGGCTCTGGAACAACCCTGATTTGAGAAAGTTCCGTTATATGGGGTGGATTGTTATCCGCTCCAAAGTCAACGTCTTTCACTACCCCGACTCCTGGAACAACATATTCATACCAGAAATTATCAGGGGTATTATAGTACTTCTTATGAATATAAACATCACTAAAAGAATAACTGTTATAAGGGACTGTCAATGTATTTTTATCAGTTTCCCACGGCAGTGTATCAACACTGACAATTTCAGCAAATGCTGTCCCAACACCATCAGGGTCAAGATAAGACCATGTGGTTCCCACGGGGGCACTCTTCCAGAATGGCCGTTCAACTCCACCGCCATAATAGAATATTGTGTCCGCTGTCGATCTGAATAAAACATTATCAGACACACCTAACTCTGTAATCTTTACATTGAAGTAATCATAACTTCCAATAGTGACCGTATTCAGGACTTCTGCTTGCACTGTCCAGTTGTTCTGAGGCGTAGCTGAATCGTGTTTTGCATATTCATAAACACTACCCACTTGCATGGGCCAAAAATCTACGGCATGTACATTTGAAACGGAAATCAACAGACTTGTGATCATAAATAATAGACCTGGACTGAAGATGATTTTTTTCATTTTTGCCCCCCTTTCTTGTTTAATGAAGTTGCTTTCTGATTGGATACGGATACTGCCCCCTATACCAATATTGAAAAGACAGCAATATCATTGCCAGGGATAAATAAAAAGTGGTGGCTTTGATAAGTTTTTATTATTCAAGCAATTACGTGAAATAACTGGAATTGTATCGGGCTTATCGGGGAATATGAAGTTGTGCCGCGGCACAGTCTGATGTGCCGTTTCCGCGCATGACACACCACTTCGCCGGGATACCGTGGGCAAACCACGTGGCTGATACCTCGGTTTTACATCAGCAAGAATATAAAGACCCTGGTAAAAGTTTATTTGATAT
>WFVK01000290.1 GCA_015491705.1 Nitrospirota bacterium
CGTTTTCAAGCGCAAACCGGATAATCCCGGCCACATCATCAATGTGTATCCAGGAAAACCATTGCCTGCCGCTGCCTATGGGGCCTCCGAGAAAGAGTTTGAATGGAAGTATCATGCGGGGCAGGGCCCCGCCGTCCGCACCGAGGACGGCGCCGATCCTGACAGTAACCACGCGGATACCGAATTCCCGGGCACTGAATGCGCCGGCCTCCCATTTCACACACACATCCGCAAGGAAACCCGCTCCGGCCGGGGTTTCTTCAGTAACGTATTCATCACCGCGGGGGCCGTAGTAACCTACAGCGGATGCACTGACAAAGACCCCCGGTCTCGGCTCCGCCTGCCGCATGGACTGCACAAGCGCATGGGTTGTATCAATGCGGCTTGACAGGATGCGCTTTTTTCTTTCCCTGCTCCAGCGTGCCGGCGCAACAGGCTCCCCTGCAAGATTGACAACGGCATCAAACGCGGAAATCGTCTCCGGCGGGATAGGTTCCGGCGGATTCCACGTGAGTTCATTCGCCGCAGAGGCGGGGTGTCGTGTTGTTACAACCACCGTATGCCCCGCTCTTCCGAGCTCCCTGCTTAAGGCCCTGCCTACAAATCCTTTGCCGCCTGTAACAAGAATATGCATGGCATTCATTATACCCTACATCAGCATGGAAATACCGCCTGGGGGCGGCCTGCCGTGTTCCTTTATGCGCTGTTCAGGTTTTACTCATTAAAATTATTCCGCAGCACAGGGGTCTGTGCCTTCCTGAAACTGCTGAACCGCCCCTGTTCAATGGCCCGGCGCATCTTCCGGAAAAACTCCAGGTAGAAGTGAAGATTGTGCAGTGTGTTCAGCCTCATGGAAAGTATCTCCCTGCTCATGAAGAGATGCCGCAGGTATGCCCTTGAAAAGTTCCTGCATGTATAGCATCCGCAGTCAGGGTCGAGGGGCGCCGGGTCTGACCTGAACTCCTCCCGCTTGATGCTTATCCTCCCCCTGCCGGTGAATAGTGTCCCGTTGCGCGCATTCCTGGTGGGCATAACGCAGTCAAACATGTCCACCCCTGCCGCAACCGCCTCAAGCACATCCATCAGGTCGCCGACCCCCATGAGATAGCGGGGTTTGTCCTCCGGAAGCAGCGGGACGGTATAATTAACCGTTTCATGCATGAGTCCCTTGGGCTCTCCCACACTGAGGCCGCCGATTGCATACCCGTCAAAATCCATCTCGATCAGTTCCTCCGCGCTCTGCCTTCTCAGGTCCCTGTACATACCGCCCTGGACAATGCCGAACAGGGCCTGGGTCCGCCCCTGATCCTTCCTTGCCTTCAGGCATCTCCCGGCCCAGTCGGTTGTCAGCCTGAGGGAATTAAGCGCATACTCCCTTGTTGCAGGATAGGGGGTGCATTCATCAAACACCATTGCAATGTCAGAGCCCAGTGCCCCCTGTATCTCCATCACAAGCTCGGGGGTCAGGAAGTGCGTTGAGCCGTCAAGGTGGGACCTGAAGGTTACACCGCCGTCACTGATCTTTCTGAGGGGTGAGAGACTGAATACCTGGAACCCCCCGCTGTCCGTAAGGAGAGGGCCGTTCCATTTCATGAACCTGTGGAGTCCGCCCACCTGTCTGATTATCTCATGCCCCGGTCTTAAGTACAGATGGTATGTGTTGGACAGCAGGATTTCGGCCCCAAGCCCCTTCATTTCATCAGGGCTCATTGACTTTACGGTTGCATTGGTGCCCACTGGCATGAACGAGGGGGTGTTTATAACGCCCCTTTCAGTGGTGATCCGGCCGAGGCGGGCATTGGCGTCCGTTGTTATTATACTGAACTTAATGCTGTGCTTCCCCTCCCGGCTTAATCTCTTCGCAAAATCCCATCGCTTTATAAATGTGTTACGGCGGGCTCTGCCGCCCCTTTATGCCGCATTAAGGTTAATAATGCGCTGTGTATATCCCGGCTGCAATCGCCAGAAAACTCAGGGTAAGCACGAACCAGTGGAATACCTGCAGCATATTGAAGACCTTCTTTGTATCAAGCTGCTCCCCCGAAGGCGCACTGAAGAGTTTTTTGAAAATCAGTTTTTCCAGGCCGAACAGCAGCGATGCATAAAACGTCCATACAAAGATCATTATCCAGACGCCCGGACTCGGTCCTTTTTCATACAGCAGATAAAACCCCGACAGCCCGGCCAGTATCACCATCACCTTTGCGATCTTTGAGAAACGGTGTTCGACCCCCTGAAACATCAACACCTGGTCAAGCGAACTGCCGGCCCTCTGAATCATCGGGAACGTGATCATCGTTACAAATGCGACCCCGCCGATCCATATCAGCACTGATACCACATGAATGACTAATGCCGTCACATAAAGCATGATTACATCCTCTCCGGGGCGCTGACCCCTATCAGTCCCAGTCCGTCCTCAAGCACGATATGCACCCCCCTGCAGAGACAGAGCCGCGCGCGGCTGAGTTTATCGTCACCGGATATTATCCGGTGTTTATAGTAATACGCGTGAAACATGCCCGCCAGCTCCTGCAGGTAATAAGTGATCCTGTGCGGCTCACATGAATGAGCCGCGCCTTCCAGCACCATTATATACTGAAACAGCTTTTTTATGATAGATATTTCCTCATTTTCAGACAGCAAGGTTAAATCAGCCTCCCCTGTCTCCGTATCCCCGCTCCCGAGCCCCCTTTCAGACGCCTGCCTGAAGAGGCTTGAAATCCTTGCAAATGCATACTGTACATAAAAGACCGGATTCTCGGCCGACTGCTCCTTTGCAATATCAATGTCAAAATCAAGATGGCTGTCCGCCCTCCTTGTAAGAAAGATGAACCGTGTGATATCGGCTCCGACTTCGTCCATCACCTCACGCAGTGTAATGAACTCACCGGCCCTCTTCGACATCTGCACGGGCTCGCCGTGCCTGAGCAGGCTTACCATCTGGATGAGTATCACCCTGAATTTGTCCGGGGGGAGATCAAATGCCTCAAGCACGGACCTGATCCTCGGTACGTAGCCGTGATGGTCCGCGCCCCATATGTCTATAATGGTGTCGAAACCCCTCTGAAGCTTGTACCTGTGGTAGGAGATGTCAGATGCGAAATAGGTATATTCACCGTCCTGCTTGATTACAACCCTGTCCTTGTCATCCCCGAACCGTGACGAGCGGAACCATGTTGCGCCGTCTTTTTCATAAAGCAGCCCCTTTGACCGGAGCTCGTCCAGAGCCTCCTTTACCTTCCCCTGCGAATAAAGCTCTCTTTCGCTCTGCCACCTGTCAAAGACCACCCCAAAATCCCTGAGGTCTTTTTCAATTGCGGCAAGCATCATCCTGTATGCATACCCTGTGAAAAACTCCCCGCATTCCTCAAAGGTCTCCTCCCTGTAGCGGTCCCCGTATCTGTCGTGTATCTCTTTTGCGATGGATTCAATATAAGCGCCCCGGTAGCCGTCTTCGGGAAAAGGCACGTTGTTTCCCGTGAGTTGCCGGTAACGCGCAAACACGGACTCGCCGAGGAGCCTGACCTGCAGGCCTGCGTCATTGATATAAAATTCCTTCTGCACATCAAAGCCCGCTGCCTTCAGGATATTGCACAGCGCATCCCCCACAGCCGCGCCCCTGCCGTGGCCTACATGGAGGGGCCCGGTAGGATTGGCACTCACAAATTCCACCTGTATCCTGCGGCCCTTGCCGGTATCCGTCCTGAGTGCGTGCCTGCCTTTCTGCAGGAGCCCTGCAAGGCTTTTGAGGAGAAATTCCCTGCTGAACCTGAAATTGATAAACCCGGGCCCTGCGGTCTCAACACTCTCGAACATATCCGGCTGCTGTTCCTTTATCTTTTCAACGATCTCAGCGGCGATCTCCCGCGGCGGCTTCCTGAGGGATTTTGTAAGCCTCATTGCCACTGTTGTGGCTATATCCCCCATGCTTCCGTTCCTGGGGATCTCCACTTCGATGCGCGGAAGCGCCTCTGTCCCCCACCTGTTTTTAAGGCCTTTCAGTGCATTACGGATTATTTCAACTGTATCCTGTTTCATATGGGCCCTGCAGCGGCATTAAAATATCGATTACGGTGCAGTAGAGCCTGCCCGTTTTTGCAACATCAAGGATTAAGTTTACAGTTGCATAACACCATCGCCCTCATGCCGGAGAGCCCGGCGGAAAAGCTTTATCTGCGATTCCCTGAGGAAATATTCAGCACGCATATCAA
>WFVK01000291.1 GCA_015491705.1 Nitrospirota bacterium
CCATCCTGAACTGGTGGAAATCATAGAGTCGGCAGCCACTGATACAAAAAGGATTAAAATATTTGATTCCGAAAGCGGCAATCCCCGGATCGTTTATAAAAGAGATGACGGTGAAGAGATAAATATCCACAGCGCCGTAGACCCGGTTGAATGTGCAAGACAGGCGATTGACCTGCTCGGCAAGATTGAAAAAGAGGGTATCGTTGTACTCTTCGGATTCGGTCTCGGGTACTTTGCAGAGGAGGTGTTTAAAAGATTTGAAAAGGGCCATATTCTTCTTATATATGAGGCTACGCCTGAGATATTCAGGCTGGCCCTTAGTATAAGGGATTTTTCCGGATTGATTGATTCAGATCAGGTCAAAATAGTCCTGGGAGAAAATGCAGAGAACTTTTCAGTGCTCCACAGTCACCATCATCTTATTACCAACGGGAAATTCTGGATAGTCAGGCACGAGCCCTCGGTTAAAATAAACCCCGGCGCATTTGACAATTTCTTAAAGCGATTGAATGAAGAAAAGAGGGTAAGCGATCTTGGGGTCGCCACTATTTTAAGCCGCGGCAAGGAATTTATAGATGCATTTATTGAAAACGTTCCTTCAATAATAAGAAAGCCGGGTGTGAAAAGACTCCGGAACATATTCAGGGGCAGGCCCGCGGTTATAGTATCTGCGGGGCCTTCTCTTGATAAGAACATTCACTTGCTGAAAAGAGTAAAGGGAAGGGCGCTCATTATTGCAACGGACGCCTCGATTCCCGCGCTTCTCTCTGCGGATATTATTCCCGACCTCGCGGTGGCAGTAGACCCGGTCTCCGATAATATGGAGGACAAATTCAGGGATATTCCCGTGCTTAAGAACGTCCCGTTCATCTGTCTTGCACAATACACTCCAGAACTTGTCCGTATGTATCCCGGTCCATTGTTTATTAACAGCGTTCCTCAGAATACGGCCTTTCAGTGGCTTGCAAGATTCTGGGAAGACAACGGGTATATTGAATGCTTCGGAGGATCCGTTGCACATTTCGCCTTTGCCGTATCCGAGTTCCTTGGTGCGAATGTTGTAGCCTTTGTGGGACAGGACCTTTCTTACAGCGGCAAGAGGGTCCATGCCTCCGGTTATACCGATAACCTGGACAGGATACTGCAAGAGAAGACAGAAAACGGCCCGGGCAACATACCGGGGGCAATATCGGCCGTGGATATTTTCAATGAACGTGTATATACCATAGGGCAGTTTCTCACCTTTAAAACCGCCTTTGAAAGCAGGATCAGGGCATTTGACGGCATCGTCGTCAATGCTACAGAGGGAGGGCTCCCTATTGACGGGGCGGTCAATATGAGATTTGCCGATTTTATAGATGAATACTGCGGGAATTTACAGGAAACGGATACATTTTCATTGTTATCCGGTCTCTCAGACAGCCGGACATCTTACCGTCTTGATCAACTGATAAATGAAGTTTCATCAGTAAGAAACAAGTTCCGGGATATCAAAAGGGCGTCGGCACAGATATTGAAACATATAAGAAAGGTGAAAAAAATAAAAGGCAGTGAAAACAAAGATTCTCACGAACTCAGCAGCATACTGAAAAGGATAGAGGGACTTATTGAAAAAGTAAGGCATCCGTGGCTTAACCTCCTGGTCGGGTACCATTACGGGCTTGAACTTTATTTGAAAAAACACGAGATACAGGCGATAGACGAGATACAGGAAAAATGGAAAATGCTTGATAAACAACTCGAAAGGGGACAGGTCTATTACGGGGAAATAATAAAGGCCATAAATCTTTTCAACAAGCAACTGAATAAACTTATAAGCGCACTCGGGAGGGAAAAAGAGATTGACTCAATACTCAACGGTGACTCTGCAGGAGAATGCAAAAAATATTACAGGGCCGGCATGGTATACAAAAAGGCCGGCATGACGGCCCTGGCGGTAAAGTATCTGACATCAGCGTTAAACACTCATCCCGGCGGTGTTCAGGATGTCTCCCTGAACGGCATCCGCACCTCCCTTGCCGAAATGTACATAAGGCAGTGCAGGTTTTATGAAGCACGGGAAATGCTGGAAGGGCTCCTCGCTCAAGACATGGCGATAGACGGAAAAGAAGAAAAAATTGCCGGGTTGCTCAAGGTGTGCAATATAAAAATCAAGGCATGGGAAAACAAAAGAAGGAAGATGGCAGAACTGATAGAGAATGCAGAGGCAAACTATGGTTCCCATCTGGAGTCAGGATATTTCTATTTCAGGATAAGAGACTTCGGGAGAGCCGAGAAGGCATATCTGAAGGCGGTTGCAGGTTGCGGGTTGCGGATTGCGGGCCAACAGCAACAGTCGATAATCAATGGCCATTTGCCTTCAGAAAAGACGGACGGGCGGAAAGTCCCCGTTGAGGCCTTTTACGGCCTTGCCCATACTTATCTTGCCATGGACGATCCGGAACAGGCCGTGGATGCGCTTGAAAAGGCCCTTGAGATCGACCCTGACAATCCTCTCCTGTATCGTGATCTCGGGCTGATAGCTTTCCAGAACAATGACACCTCATCCGCCGCGGTATTTTTTTCCAGGGCAGTAGAGCTGGCGCCTCAGTCGGTGGAACTGTATAAGACCTTAGCCTCTCTTTACATCGGCTGCGGGCAGACGGAAAAGGCCATTGCCCTTTATGACAGGGGCCTTCGGGCAAACCCGGATAATCCGTCCATCCAGCAGGACCTTGCAATGCTTTTAAAATATGAAGTTGCAAGGATGGAAAAACGTTGACCTTGTTACTGTCCCCTGTCCTCTGAACTTTCAGCCTTCACCAGTCCATTCCCTCTGACACTTCTGCCTGCCGGCGGTGTTTTCATGCCGCGGTAAGGCTTATCCCACTGTAAAGAGTTTTGTCAGGCCGCTAAAGATTATAAGAAATAATCCGATAAGAGACTCAGAAAAACAAAAAATATGGGTCAGGAAAGGAGTGATAAAAGGAAGGCTTGATTGTAAAGGCGGTCATGCTGCCTTCTGCGGTCAAGACCGGATGGCCCCGTATTGAAAAAACAGCGGGCGGGAGCCTGCTGAGATAGGCAAGGAAGCCTGAAAAAGTTGAGAGTCGTCAGTTATGAATGATGAGCATAAACTCTGAATTCATGCCGGCAACTCGGAACTGAAAACAATTTCAAGGAGGAAAGGGAATGGGTTTAATAGTTAACTCAAACATAGCCGCGCTGAACGCCCAGAGGCATTTGGGCATCACC
>WFVK01000292.1 GCA_015491705.1 Nitrospirota bacterium
GTTAGAGAAAGGAGGCAAGGAACTGTGTTTAAACGTATCAGGAAGAGGGACGGAAAAAGCGTAAGCTTCAACGCGGAAAAAATTACAAATGCGATTGCAAAGGCCGGCGCGGCTACCGGCGAGTTTGATTACGATACCGCGGGCAAGCTGACCCTGAAGGTTCTGAACCTTGCACAGCAGGTTATCGGCAACCGTATTCCCGCTGTGGAGGAGATACAGGACATAGTGGAGGAAGTGCTCCTGTCTTCGGTCTACCGCAGGACCGCCAAGGCTTACATCCTCTACCGCGATCAGCATGCAAAGATCAGGGAGATCACCACAAAGGCGGATATCGACCTTGTTGATCAGTACCTGGAAAAGATCGACTGGAAGGTCAACGAGAACAGCAACATGGCGTTTTCACTCCAGGGATTGAACAACTATATCTCCTCTGAGATCAGCAGTATCTACTGGCTGAACAGGATATATCCTCCCGAGATCCGGAATGCCCACCTGAACGGAGACTTGCATATCCACGACCTGAACATACTTTCCGTATATTGCGTGGGGTGGGATCTTTTTGATCTCCTGATGCAGGGGTTTAAGGGCGCCGCGGGAAAGACGGAAAGCAGCCCCGCCCGGCATTTCCGCAGCGCCCTGGGGCAGGTGGTGAACTTCTTCTATACCCTTCAGGGAGAGGCTGCGGGCGCGCAGGCGTTCTCAAACTTTGACACCCTTTTGAGCCCCTTTATAAGATATGACGGCCTGAGCTACAGGGAGGTCAAACAGGCGCTGCAGGAGTTTGTCTTTAATATCAATGTGCCTACAAGGGTCGGTTTTCAGACCCCTTTTACAAATATCACCCTTGACCTTACGGTCCCCCCGAATTTTGCCGGCCTGCCTGTGGTTACAGGCGGCAGGCTGAGGGAAGAGACATACGGCGGGTTCCAGGCGGAGATGGATATGTTCAACAGGGCGTTTTTAGAGGTGATGCTGGAGGGCGATGCCAGAGGACGGGTCTTTACCTTCCCGATCCCCACATACAATATCACAAGGGATTTCGACTGGAATAACCCGAACCTGGATATCTTGTGGGAAGTGACCGCCAGGTACGGGATTCCCTATTTTTCAAACTTCATAAACTCGGACATGAAACCCGAGGATGCCCGCTCCATGTGCTGCAGGCTCAGGCTCGATAACAGGGAATTGCAGAAGAGAGGGGGCGGACTTTTCGGGGCAAACCCGCTGACAGGCTCCATCGGCGTAGTTACGATCAATATGCCGAGGCTCGGATATTCGGCTGAAGACGGGGACGAGTTTATTGCCCTCCTGGACAGACTGATGGTCATATCCAGAGAGAGCCTTGAGATAAAGAGAAAGGTGCTGGAGAGATTTACGGAAGGCAATCTCTATCCTTATGCCGGGTACTATCTGAGAAGCGTGAAGGAACGCTTTGATGCGTACTGGAAGAATCACTTCTCCACAATCGGCCTTACAGGCATGAACGAGGCCTGTCTGAACCTGTTCGGCAGGGGTATAGCCTCTCCGCAGGGACACGCCTTTACACTGAGGGTCATGGATTTCATGAGGAGCAAACTATTGGAGTTCCAGGAGGAGACAGGCAATAACTATAACCTTGAGGCCACACCCGCGGAGGGGACCTCATACAGGCTGGCAAAGATGGACAAGGAGAGGTTCCCGGATATTATCTGCGCCAACGAGGCTCAATACCGAAAGTTCGGCGCAGAGCCGTTCTACACGAACTCCACGCAGCTTCCGGTGGATTTCACCGACGACATCTTCGAAGTGCTCGATCACCAGGATACCATACAGGAGAGATATACTGGCGGGACCGTCCTGCATCTTTATGCAGGAGAGAGGATAGACGATACGTCAGCCCTGAAGGGACTCATCCGCAGGGTCTGTGAGAAGTACCGCATGCCCTATTTCACTGTAACCCCTACTTTCAGCATCTGTCCCGGTCATGGCTACATAGCAGGCGAGCACAGCGAGTGCCCCCGCTGCCATGAAGAGACGGAGATTTATTCCCGCATAGTTGGCTACCTGCGTCCCGTAAAACAGTGGAACAGGGGGAAAAGGGAAGAGTTCAGGACACGGAAGGAGTTCACACTGGCATGAGAACAGGCGGCCTTCAAAAACTCTCTTTAATAGATTATCCCGGAAAGATCAGCGCGGTTGTCTTTACACAGGGGTGCAATTTCAGGTGTCCCTATTGCCACAACCCGGGGCTGGTTTATCCGCACATGTTCAGCAGCCCTGTGCCGGAACAGGATGTCCTTTCTTTTCTGTCACGCAGAAAGGGATTGATTGACGGTGTGGTTATAACAGGCGGTGAGCCCCTGCTGCAGCAGGGGCTGGAGGAATTTATCAGGGCTGTTAAAGACATGGGCTTTGTTGTAAAGCTGGATACCAACGGCTCAAACCCCGCCGCGCTTGAGGGGTTGTTAAAGGCCGGGTTGGTCGATTATATTGCCATGGATTACAAGGCTCCGCTCAGGATGTATCACAGGGTTGCCGGAGTGCGGCTGGATACAGGGGACATCATCAGGTCCGTTAATGCCGTAACGGGAAGCGGCATACCCTATGAAATAAGGACAACCGTCTTCAGCGGTCTCGGCAGTGACGATATAAGCGAGATGGCGGCCGAGTTGCAGCTCATGAAGGCGGAGAACTACTTTCTGCAGGCATTCAAGCCCTGTGCGGATTGCAGGGAAGACCTTGCCCCGCGGGAAATGAATACAGAGCATCTTTACAGAAATCTCTGCGGATTCAGCAGATACGGCATCAGGAATATCCCAAAGGAGGAACAATATCATTATGTTTGTCATCGGTGAAAAGATAAATGCACTGAATACAGCGGTTTATGAAAGCATAGCCTCGGGAGACCTCTCTCCGGTGGTCAGCCTTGCCATTTTACAGGCGGAATCAGGTGCGGATGCACTGGATATAAATCTTGGTCCCGACCTCAGGAATGGAGAGGCGATCATGAAGGAACTGGTCATGCTCATACAGCAGCATGTTGATCTGCCGCTCTGTCTCAACGGGACGCCGGAGATCATCGGGGCAGGACTTGCTGTACATAAAGGCAGGGCCATAATAAACGGTGTCACCGGTGAGAGGGAAAGGCTGGAGAGGCTCCTTGATCTTGCACAGGAGTTCAATGCCTGTATTATCGGCATGGCCGTGCCCGGAAACGGATATGCAGAGGGTACGGACAGCAGGTGCGTGATAGCCGTGGACATTGCCGGGCAGGCGGCGCGCCGGGGGATTGATGTCTCGGACATATACATGGACCCTGTCCTGTCCTCATTTGCGGTAAGCCCTGATGCACTGCTCAATGCAGTCAAAAGCATCCATGCCTTCAAGGAGATGATCCCGGGGGTAAAAACCCTGGTGGGACTAAGCAATATCTCACAGGGGATAAGCAAAAAGAACAGGAATGTTATCAATAACACCGCCCTCGGGGTAATGGCCGGTGCAGGGCTTGATGCTGCGATATTGAATCCCATGGACAGGGTGGTTACAGAGACTTCAAAGACATTAAAACTGCTGTGCCGTAGCGGTGTCTACTGTGATGCCTATCTCTGCGGATAGGCAATCTCATAAGGTTGACTGCAGATGATCAATATCCCCTCTCCCCGGGGGAGAGGGTCAGGGTGAGGGGGTTCCTGAACGAAGAGAGGTCTTATAACTCATCGATACCGTAAGATTTCTCCCCCTGGTCGAAATGACATATGCAGACATTATTCACGGTCTTGCAGGAGGCCCGGCAGGAAAACTGTTTTTCAAATAACTTTTTCAAAAATCTTGTTGAAAATTTTTGACATTACTTGCGGAGGCAAAGAAGTTTATGAAAGAGAAAAAGCTCAGGAAGAGGACGCTTAAGGAGGAGCCGGCAATCCTTATCGCCGCCTTTGGAACGAGCACGGGGGGTGGAGTTGTTTATAAAATTTTCGACCGCCTGGTGAAAAGGGAATTCAGCGGGTTTGATATCCGCTGGGCATATACATCCGAGATAATCAGGGAAAAAACAGGTCACCCCGGCCTCGCGGAGGCGCTTGCCTCACTGGAGGCGGATGGCTACCGAAGGGTGCTGGTGCAGCCCCTGCATGTATTCCCCGGCACCGAATATCAGATACTGTCAGAAGTATGCGAGGGCTTCCCCGGCCTGAGGACGATAGTGGGCGAGAGCCTCCTGCACAGGTGGCGTTTTGTTCAAGATGTGCTGGATATTGTTTCAACTGATTTCCTGTCTTCAGAACAGGGAATCAACATGGTAGTGGCGCACGGCACACCTCTTGCCGCGGACCCTGCAAATACACTTTGCCTGGGACTTGAAAGCCTCCTGTCTTACAGGTATGACAATGTCTTCCTCTCCACCATCGAGGGTATTCCGGACAGGGAAAGCGCCTTCAGGAAAGTACAGATGAAAAGGCAGGGCCGGCGGAGGGCAAGGATAATCCCCTTCATGTATGCAGCAGGGCTTCATGTGGAAGAAGACCTCATCGGTGGAGACGGCAGTTTCAGGACGGCCCTTGAAGAGACGGGACTTGAGGTGGACTGGGTCCGGACAGAATATGAGGGGGTGTCCTTCCCGAAGAGCCTGGGTTTTTATGATGACATACCGCACTGTTTTCTTGATCGTCTCAGGAGGTCAATGGAGCTGATGAGGGTCTATTGAACCCTGATGGGGGGACGGCCTGCCGTAAAACTCCGGTCCCGTTACTTGGCGATAATCCGGCGCGGGTGTAAGATTGCTTGATATAGTGTCATAATGTCACTATAATATGTAATATTATGACAGAATATATTAAGCGGGATATTACGGATATCGTTTCAGAGGCATTGCATGAGATGCCCGTGGTCGTAATCACCGGCATGAGACAGACGGGCAAAAGCACTTTTTTGCAGATGCAGCCTGAACTTGGAAACAGACGGTATATTACCTTTGATGACTTTGAATATCTTGAAGCAGCGAAGACGGACCCTGACGGGCTCCTTGACAGCGACCGTCCTGTTACAATAGACGAGGCACAAA